>JAJRUR010000166.1 GCA_024277695.1 Bacteroidota bacterium
GCACCTAAAAAACCAAACTACCGAAGAGCAGATTGTTATAGATAATGATGTAGTCTTTGAGATGATTGGTGCCATACCTCCTGTTGGTTTTTTTAATAAACTGGGGATCACTATGGAAAATTCTTGGTATGGAAATGTATGGGTAGCTTTATTCTTAGGCAGTATCGCCTTGAGTATGATCAGTTTTTGGTCATACTTGATAGGTACGGCACAGTATGATGGCTTGTCACCGGGATGGAGCTTAGCAGGTTTTGTGATCACTATGTCGATAATGCTGTATATTGGATTGGCCGGCCGAAATCGCTATTCCTTATTGGGCTTTACGCTCCTACTTAGTTATTTGCTTTATGCAGCCAAAACGAGCACTCCTCATTTTCCGTTTCATTGGATAGGCAAGGATGCTATTGCTTCTTATCTAAGTAGCGGTTGGTTAGGTAGTCTAGTCCCCCAAGCTGTTGCCGGATTTAAAGGGGCTCCTTCGTTTTGGTATTCTGCGCTCTATACATTTTTAGTACTTTTCTTTGGAATAAAAGCCATGAAGAGATGGGGAATCGACCGCCGAGATCCTTACCAAGTCAAGAGGTATATATCGATTATGGCATTTCAACTGGTATTCTTTATTTTAGTCAATATAGTGCTTTCTGTGCTCATCGGTCAATATTATTGGCGAGGTTGGGGATTATATCAGCCTTTTCCCTTATTCTTTAATACATTTTTTTGGTGGTATCCCGGTGACCCGACTATGATCAAATGGTTTTTTATAGGCTTCGGTTTATTTTTGACATTCATAGCGATCCCGATTTTTGTCCGAAGACATGGGATGCGTTTTTGTACGTGGATATGTGGTTGCGGAGGACTGGCTGAGACTTTTGGAGATCAATGGAGACACCGTTCTGCCAAAGGACCTCGATCTATAAAATGGGAGTTTACCGGACCGGTAGTGCTCATTTGGTCCTTCATCAGTTTAGCTGTTGTTTTCTTCTTGTTCCGCTCGGACGGCAATAATTTAGTCTGGAAGAGTTACGACTATCTAGTGGACTTTTGGATGGTCGCTGTCATCCCTATAGGATTGTATCCCTTTTTTGGTGGTAAGGTCTGGTGTCGATATTGGTGCCCGCTGGCGCATTATATGAAATTTTTGTCCAAGTGGTACGGAACCTTGTCGATAAAATCCAACGACAAATGCATCAGCTGTACCCAATGCTCAAAATACTGCCAAGTAGGCGTAGATGTTATGGCTTTTGCCAAAAATCAAGAAAGCTTTGACAATACAAACTCTTCGTGCATCCATTGTGGGATTTGTATCACTGTATGTCCGATGGATGTACTGGAGTTTGAGACCATCGATCAGAAATCTTTTGTATCTGTCGATCAGGTCAAATTATTATAGCCTTCTAAAATTACAGACTTTTAGACTCTTTAGATCGCTCATCAAATTCAGATTTTTCAAGATTTTTTTGATAATTTTTTGTAATTTTGATAATATCTTATTAATTTAGATTTTCATAAAGTAAAAGAACAGCATTGTTAGACCTTGAAAGTCTATGCAAACATTATGAAAGAGGGAAGTTCAGTTGGTTAGGCGGGTTTGTCGAATCTCCATTCGAAAACCCGCTTTTTTTTATTATGTTCACTCTGAATAAACGTAAAGAATCTTATGAGATACGTGTACACGCTGATTTTGATAGTGCTATTTCATCTAATTGCTGCGGATGGATTATTTGCTCAGTTTGGTATCGGAGGTACTACCGGTATTGCTCTACCTGCCATTGCCAACCAAAATAACTATGGACAGAAAGAGATGGATTATGCCTTTTCTGCACAAGCACTCTATGGTATGCATTTGGGATATCAGATGGGTGCTTCGGACTTGCGGATGGGTATTTCATTACAGTCTGTCGGACAGCGTTATATAGATGCCTTTAATGGAAAAGGATTTACGAAGCAAGTGTCCTTGGATTATCTAGTTATGGATTTGGGATGGAGACTTTTTTTTGGAGCTCAAGAGGATGGCCGGCTTAGATCAGGTTTCTATGGTCTGGCCGGAATCCAATGGGCTACACTTCGGTCGGCGGATGTTCTGCATCAGATAGATGACCGAGATGTTAGTTTTTTGGATTTTGTATTGGATGGTGGAGATAATGTGCATCAAGAGGTACTCACAACCCGAGGGAATCCTTCAGACTTCAAATCGCTATATAAGAGCAAGGACATCTCCGGTTTGCTCGGGCTCGGATATGCTATTTCCATGGGTAGCCAAATGATACTTAACCTAGAGTTGTCTGCTACCTATAGTATTGGTGATATCAATCATCCTGACTATCAACTCGCAAACCGAGATAGGATATACGAAGCCTCTAAAAACGTCAAAGGTGTATTTGCGATCAGTTGGAGTTACTATTTTGGAGTGCAAGAATCCGGAGTCCTTAAGTAGGTGTAACTCGATCTGCAGGATATTCGACAAAATTTCTAGGAGTTTCGTATAGCCGGATGCGGAGCTGATGCTTTTCGTCGATGGCTTTGCGCAATATGTTGTAGATCACATAACAGATATTTTCGGATGTGGGAATGAGATGCTCAAACTCTTCGACATCCAGATTGAGATTTTTATGATCAAAGCGATCTTCAATTTCTTCCTTGATGATTTGCTTTAGGTCCTTGAGATTGATGAGCATTCCGGTAACAGGATCAATCTCTCCCGTGAGCCTCACTTCGATCTCATAGTTGTGTCCGTGGAAGTTAGGGTTACTGCATACACCGAATACTTTTAGGTTTTTTTCATCGCTCCAATCCTTTACATACAGCCGGTGTGCTGCATTAAAATGAGCTTTTCGATAGACAGAAATATACATATCAAGTGTTTTAATCTAAAAATAGTCAAGGTAGTTTTTAATAGATGCGGATAAAAATACTATTTTTACAGCATTGTAGATGTAGTTTGATAGGGGAGTCGGTTCAATATTGGATTTTTATCAACAAATCTAGGCACCCATATAGTAGTATGTTGTTTAGATTTTAAGAATATATACAGTTTTGTATCGTGCCTTTGTATTAGGGTGTTACGATCTAAATTCTATCTGCCGTCGCTCCGGCTATGTCTTGAGTAATGTGATCAATAGCTTGATATGGACTTGGATCATATCATAGACCAAAAACTGATAAAACAGGAACTCCGACGCCTGGTAACTGAGGATCAGTTACCGCATGCTATTCTGTTACATGGTCCTAGGTCCAATGGCAAACTGGCATTGGCATTATGGCTCACTAGATATCTTATGTGCGATCAACCGGATACTTCGGATGCTTGTGGAGCTTGCTCAAATTGTGTAAAAGTAGCTA
>JAJRUR010000010.1 GCA_024277695.1 Bacteroidota bacterium
ACAATACCACGCAAACAATGTACTGTACCAGTGCGCATCGATGGACATCACCCACTGCCAAATGACTACAGGACCTAAGAAGCCAAATATCGGCAAAAAGGCGGCAGCCCATATCTTTGTCTTTCGATAATGGCTAAAATCCAGAATCTCAGAGTCATCCTCTGCCAGGGAAAGTGAGCGTATCTTACGTGCTACTAAATAAAACAATCCCAAAAAACCAAAAGTTGCCAAGGCATACCATATAGGGTTCAAAAATCCGCTTTTGCCCTTTAATATGCTATCGTGTGCTACTGAATTACTATCTGCCCAGTGATACAAATGATTCCACCCAAAAAATACGCCTAATGCGATGATACCCATCAACACTATCCCGACGATCATAAACATAGAGTACGCTTCCCACAGACGTTTAAAAACCGAAAACCAGCCGGCATATGCAGTGATAAAGGCAGTCAAGCCAAATAATGCAATAAAAGATATCCCGGTAAAAAAGATCGAATTATGCAAAAAATTGGACCAAAAGCGGGTGTGAAATTCATCATCCACAAACCATGTAACTCCCATCGCGATGACTCCCAGTAACATGAACACATATAGGCTCATTTGAAGTTTAGAACTGATTTCGAATTGCTTCATTTCAGATTATTGATTATATGATTTAATGTTGTATGTTTTGATTCTCTCCAGTCTGCTTATCCATTACGCGCTCTGTATTATCCGCTTGCCCTACGATCCATTTTGATCCGGGTATAGCACTTGTATTTAGCGTGTTGCTTTGCTCATTATACTCAAGACCTTTGGACTTAGCTTGCAACGATCTAATATAATGAATCACCTGCCACCTTTCCTCATAGGATAACTTGTCCGCATATCCGCCCATCACATTTTTACCATACATTATCCCGTGATAATAGCGTCCCTCTGACGAATTAATAAAGTCATCTGTAGTAAATAAGGCGGGTTGTGCCGGATATTTTGCTTTTTTATTTTTCTCACTGACCAAATATCCGTCTCCATCACCTTTTTCTCCATGGCAGATACCACAATATACATTATAGATTTCTTTGGCTCGAGCCAATCCGGCTTCCGTAATAGGATATGGGTTTTTGGTAATTTCTACTATAGCTCGCTGACGGTCTTCTTCTGTGTCTTTGTAATGGTATGGAACAGTACCGGATGGTGCCATCCATGTATCTCCGGATTTTCCTGCCATACCCCTTGGGATTGTCCCCTTTACAGGATTTCGTGCTTGTACATATTTATAGTATTCATCCTCATCGCCCCAAGTATTATGGCTATAATAATCATAATAATTAGCCTCATAAGCAATCGAGTGTCCCATATCCGGAATAAACTCACTGCCGGGATTCTCTCCACCCGGAAGAGCACAAGAGCCCATCAACACAGACACTAATAAGAGTTGGAATAAAAACAAACTATTTCTCATATTATATCGTTTTGGAGTACACTTCTGATGCACCGGTTTTTTTAAAAAATTGTTCTGCATTTGATGGAGAAAGAGCATCAGTGCCTGTATCAAAAACCAAGCAAAATTTGTCATCTGTAATCCGCTTATCCAAAATCACCGGCTTTGCTCCAGGCCCCATCCCACTAATGACATAAAAAGTTATTACCATGCCTACAGCACTGAACAGAACGGTGAGCTCAAAGATAATCGGGATAAATGCCGGTAATGAAAAATAAGGCTTACCGCCAAAGATGATCGGCCAACTTCTCGTAAATACCCATGTCATAAACAAAAATGCAGTCAGCGTACCTATGAGTCCGTAGATAAATCCTGTAATGTGCAAACGTGATTCCTTTAGACCCAACAGTGGATCCAATCCATGCACCGGAAATGGCGAATAGACCTCTTCGATCTCCAGATGTTCTGCGTTGGCCTGTCTTACTGCACTCAACAGATCCGTCTCATCATCGTATAATCCGTAGGTTATGTTTTTCATCAGTTTATTATTTTTGCTTTAAGCAGTACTATTCGTTTTTATTAATTATTTATGCCAGTTCTTTTTCGACTACCTCCACATAATGCTTGGAGTTCTTGTCTATATACTGGTCACCGGAGGATTTGAGTATATGCTTGACTTCGGCTATGGCAATAACCGGGGCTACGCGAGCAAAAATCAAGAAGCAAGTAAAAAATAATCCCAAAGAGCCTAAGAAAAGACCGATCTCAACCCATGTCGGCGAATAATAGCTCCAACTCGAAGGAAGATAATCCCTAGCCAATGTCGTAGCAATAATTACAAATCGCTCAAACCACATCCCGATATTGATAAAAATGGACATAAAGAATGTAATAAAAATACTTCTTCTTGCCTTTTTACTCCAGAAAATAAGTGGGGCGAGCACGTTACAAGACATCATACCTACATAAGACCACCAATAAGGACCAAAAACACGATTAAAGAATGCATATTGTTCATAAATATAACCTGAATACCAAGCGATAAATAATTCCGTCAGGTATGCCGTACCGACTAGCATACCTGTTAGTAATATGACTTTATTCATAGATTCGATATGCTCTAGGGTGATATATTCTTGTAGGTCAAAAACCTTGCGGGCGATGACCATCAAACTCTGTACCATAGCAAAACCAGAAAAAATGGCTCCGGCTACAAAGTATGGAGGAAATATCGTCGTATGCCATCCGGGTATCACCGAGGTAGCAAAGTCAAAACTTACAATGGTATGTACTGAGAGTACGAGCGGTGTAGCCAGACCTGCCAATATGAGGGACAAGGACTCCCATCGTTGCCAGTGTTTTGCCTTACCTGTCCATCCAAAAGATGCCACTTCATAAAATTTCTTGCGGATGCCCTTAGCTCTATCTCGAACTGTCGCTAAATCGGGCACCAGTCCTGTGTACCAAAAGAGTAGTGAAACTGTAAAATATGTACTAATCGCAAAAACATCCCAAAGTAGAGGACTATTAAAGTTGACCCATAGAGGACCTCGACTATTGGGATAGGGAAAGATAAAGAATCCCATCCACTGTCGTCCCATATGGATGAGTGGAAACTGACCGGCACAGATAACGGCAAAAATGGTCATCGCCTCTGCCGCTCTATTAACTCCGGTACGCCACTTCTGTCTAAAGAGCAAGAGTATAGCAGATATCAATGTCCCTGCATGACCGATTCCTACCCACCAAACAAAGTTCGTGATATCCCATCCCCATCCGATGGTGCGATTAAGGTCCCAAGTACCTATCCCTCCCCATACGGTGATCACTAGACACACCAAATATATGGCTAGGAAAGTGACCGCCAAAATAAATGCTATAATCCAAGCCAAACTCGGAGCTCGCTCTGTTGGGGCGCATATATCCTCTGTAATATCGTGATATGTTTTGTTCCCTTCTATTAATGGTCGTCGTATAGGTGATACTATTGAACTCATATATTTCTGATTCTTAAATTTTTATCTAATTAGGCATCTAATTTGTGATCCCGATTAATAATTTTTGCTGAATAATTGACCGACGGTCTGACATTGATTTCTTCAAGTACTTGATATGTAAGTCCATTATGGATATTCTTGACTAGTTCGCTCTCCTCGTTATTAAAATCACCAAAAACGATTGCTCCGGTAGGACAAGCCGTCTGACAAGCTGATTTGATCTCACCATCTTTTAGAGCTCTACCCTCTTTTTTGGCAGTGAGCTTACCATCTTGTATCCGCTGCACGCAGAAACTACATTTTTCGATAACTCCTCTTGATCGTACTGTGACATCCGGATTGAGTACCATTCTGGTGAGGTCATCGTTTCCAAAAATCTCTCCATTTAGTTTGGGTTGATTGATAGGAAAAAGATCTGCTGTCGTATAATCGAGCCAATTGAACCGTCGGACTTTGTAAGGACAGTTATTAGCACAATAGCGTGTGCCTATGCATCGATTATATGTCATCTGATTGAGCCCTTCAGAACTGTGATTGGTTGCTGCAACGGGACATACATTTTCGCAAGGAGCATTATCACAGTGTTGGCACATAAGCGGTTGATAGACTGTATTGGGATTATTGACATCTCCATAAAAATACCGATCTATCCTCAACCAAGCCATCTCATGATGTCTTTCGACCTCGCGCTTGCCTACGACAGGTACATTATTTTCTGCCATACAGGATACAGTGCATGCTCCACAACCAATACAAGCATTGAGGTCAATAGCAAGTCCCCAATGATGTCCTTGTTCATAATAATTTTCTTTGTATTCTTCGTAAGGGTAAAGAGTTTTGGAATTTAATTTTTCAAATTTGGCACGTTCCTCATGCAATTCTTCGATGAAAGTTTCGACATCCTCCAAGTTTGCTCTGCGGATAATGGAACGATCAACCAAAGATCCTTGATATCCTTTTTTGATACTCGGTGCTGTGATTTCATCGACATTGACTTTTTTGCCGGTTTTGGGATCTATATCGGTGACTCCCATACTATGGTGATACTGTACGGCAGGTATATCTTTTTCTTTTCCTACTTTGCCGGATAGTTTGACATCAGCTACAAAGTATTGAAAGAGACCATCCTGCCCCTCCGTCATCATATCGTACAAATTTGTGCCGATGTTGATTCCGGCTGCTCCGACAGATCTCCTCCCATATCCCAGTGCGATACCTACGGTTCCGGGCATTTGACCGAATTGATTCATCACGGTGACCGTTTTATTGTTTTCTCCTAGTGTCAATTCAGCAAAATCACCATCTTTGAGATCATTAAAACTGTCATAATCCATACCTCCACTCCAAGTAACAGGTACGGAGAGATAATTGCCCCACACGGTACGCATTACAGGATCCGGCATCTCTTGTAGCCAAGGATTATTAGCATGCTGTCCGGAGCCTATATTGATACTCTCATAAAATTGGAGTTCCAAATCAGCATTTAGCGGAGTGGACGATTGCGTACTCAAGTCGGGCAAAGCCTTTGTTGAAAACACCTCAGCACTCGGAATACTACCTTGAGCTATTCCATCATGTACCGAAGTATCCCAGTCCAATCCCGCTTGGAGCCAATTTTGCTTTAGATAATTATAATATGGTTGATCATCTTCAAAAATTTCAGGGGCAGCTCCTGACCATTTGAGCAAGGATGTTTCTGCCTGACGGGTATCAAAAAGTGGTGAGATAGTGGGTTGGATCAAACTTAAGAATCCTTTTTTGGGTTCGGCATCTCCCCAAGACTCGAGCAGATGATGTTTCGGTGCCACCACTTGACTCAGTTCGGCTGTTTCATCCGATGCTGTAGCTAATGAGACCATCAAACCGACTTTTTCGGCAGCCGTCTTGAAAGCCCCTGCCCATGGGTTATCAAATGCGGGATTTCCATCAAGGACAAATACTGCGTCCATACTTCCGGCTTCCATATCCGATATAAGCTTTTTGAGTGATCTCTCATCTCCTTGTTTTTGGTATGAGGGTGTATTCATATCGAGCGTAGTGCCGAGGTTGCCCAAAATATCGTTCATCTGATTGACCATAAGTTGGGCGGCCATATTATTGGAAGCGGATACAATGAGGGATTTGGATCCGGCGGCCTTGAGTTTTGTGGCTACTCGATCGAGCGCTTTGGCAGCCTCCGGATTGACGGATGTACTGCCTAGAGGGGTACCTCCTAGCGCATTGCAAAGATAAGCGATAGCGGCATCCTGTTCGGAGGGTTTGACGAGGATACGATTATCGGCATTGGAGCCGGTAAGTGACATATTATTTTCTATCTGGACATGCCAAGACATTTTGGGATTCTTTGGATCTACTTTACGGTTTTTGATATAGTCAGCACTATACTCTACAGGAGAAATCCACGTACCTAAGAAGTCTGCATTAAAACTGACTATCACTTCTGCTTGATCAAAATGATAATTAGGTATAGCTCGTATGCCGTAAGACTTTTCATTGGCGGCAAGTTGTGCTGCAGCAGAAAAGGGATCATACATGGCGATTTGCGTATTGGGGTATTTTGTCTTGAACTCAGCCAATATTTTTTTGAATGTGGGACTCAGAATAGTCCGGCTGATGATTCCGATTTTGGAGCCGGAATTGAGTTTACTTACGATCAATTGGTCCACTTCTTGCCAAGAACTTTTGGCTCCGTCTATAAGTGGCTGTCGAAATCTGCTCAGATCATACAGACTCAATACGTGTGCTTGTGCTCTTGCAGAAGTTCCTTGACCGGTGATGGGGGACATTGAATTGCCTTCAATCTTGATCGGTCTTCCTTCTCTGGTTTTGACTAGAATGGAGCAATAATCACCTCCGTCCACATAAGTAGAAGCGTAATAAGTAGGGACTCCGGGTACAATCTCTTCCGGACGATGGACGTAAGGAATGGCTCGACGTACCGGAGCATCACAGGCAGCGATAGATGCAGCAGTCACGCTAAACCCCAATATCTTAAGAAAGTCTCGTCTTGATGTGGTAAGGGATTCGTTTTGATGTCCCACGAGCAGTTTACTGATGGGTACGTCTCTAAACTCGCTATGGACTTCTGCGATATACTCGGGATCTTTGGAAATATCCTTGAGGCCTATCCAAGTTTGATCCTTCTGTTGATTATCCTTCATTTGATTTTATTATGTTTAAAGCAGCTTTATAGTTATTTCTTTATAATATATATCCAGTTACAAAAATTAATAATGGCATTTTTGACATTCTGTACCTCCGATTTCTTCTACGGTTACACTTTTTCGTGTCCCGTTGACCATTTCTTCGTGCATTTTGATGTAGGACTCTGCATAGTATTTATTGTCCGCAAATCCTTTGACCTCCGTCTGCCTGTGACAATTGATACACCATCCCATAGAGAGTGGTGCAGACTGTTCTAAGACTTCCATTTCCTGTACCGGTCCGTGGCATGTCTGACACTCGAGTTTTCCTACGGTGACATGCTGTGCATGGTTAAAATATACGTGATCGGGAAGATTGTGTACTCTGATCCATTCGATTCCTCCCTGTATTTTTGTTTTTTGTTTGTTGGTTAGGGAGTTCTTGATGCCACGCCATTGTTCTCTCACGATGCGTTCCCCTTTTGCATCTAATGATGCCAAATCATTGTCTTCCATATACTTGGCACCTATCCAAGCCTTGTAGATTTCTTCAATCTTGTCCTCCTCCATATTTTCATAATCTTCTATGTACTTACCTGCTACAGGGTCAAAACCCACGGAGGCATAAATTTTGGAAATTTCGGCGGTTCCGGTGGTAGTACCTGAAGTGACCGCTGTGTGGCAGTTCATACAGGTATTAGCTGCCGGTATAACCGAATGTTTACTGCGACGGGCTCCATCGTGACAATATTTACAATCTATCTGTTGATCTCCGGCGTGTACTTTATGCGAAAACTTAATCGGTTGCGTAGGAGCATAGCCCTGTTGACGACCCAGATTCATCGCCCGATTGACGACTTGGTAGCCCAAAAAGGTCATAAGACCTACTAACAATAGAGCAACAAATCCTTTATTGGTCAGTGCATCCCACAGGGTTCTTTGTTTTGCATTAGGACCGAGTTCTTTGACATCTTGGATATAATTGAGTCCGGAAATCACTCTGGAAAGTACTAGAGCTACAATGGCTAATACTCCGAGCAGGAGATAGTATATAAAGTTACTTTTCTGCTTCGATTGACCACCGGTTGAAGTCACTGTCTCCACTGCTTCGGGAACTTTTGTAAACTCTTGTTGGATATAGGCAAGCATATTTGCAATGTCGTCATCCTTCAGTGCCGGAAAACTGGTCATCTGCCCGCCTTTCTCTCCCCATTCGTCCCAAAGTTGCGTAGCCATTGGGTGACCTTCGCTGATTTGCTTTTGCGAGTTACGAATCCAAGCGTACAAATCCTCTTTGGGATATTCAGCCCATCGCTCTTCTACTCCACCCAAAGCCGGTCCGGTCATATTGGATTTCATATCCTTATTGTGACAGGCAGCACAATTGGCCTTAAAGAGATTTTTTCCTGCGGCAGTATCTTGGGCCTGCAGATCAAGTAAAAAGGCAAACAAAAAACTTATGATGCACAAAGATATCCTTTGTATATAGTTTAGGCTCATTAGCTTATATATTATAATTGGTTGTATAAAAATTCAGTTTTGTCTCAATCATACTAAAATGCTCCGCAAAAATAATGTACCCGACGAATAGTTTTATCAAAAATTGCTATTTAGATTATTTCTAAATAGTGTCAGACAGCTACTTTTGCTCTAATATGAGGATGAGGATGATAGTTTCGTAACTCAAAATCCTCAAATTCGAAGGCAAAAATATCTTTTTTTAGTGGATTAAGTATCATTTTAGGCAGTTCTTTTGGTTTTCTTTTTAGTTGTTCTTTGGCTTGATCTATGTGATTAGAATACAGGTGTACATCGCCGAAAGTGATGACAAAATCTCCGGCTTGCAGATCGCATACTTGCGCCATCATCATGGTCAATAGTGCATAGGAAGCGATATTAAAAGGAACGCCGAGAAACACATCTGCAGACCTTTGATAGAGCTGGCAGGACAGTGTATCCTCTGCCACATAAAACTGAAATAAGCAGTGGCATGGTGTAAGTGCCATTTTAGAGAGATCGCCTACATTCCAAGCATTGACGATAATTCTTCTCGAATCCGGGTTGTTTTTTATCAAGTGAACAGCTCGCTGTATTTGGTCCACTTCCGTACCATCTACACAAGCCCAAGCTCTCCACTGTTTGCCATAGACCGGGCCGAGTTCGCCTTGTTCATCCGCCCATTCATTCCATATTCTGACTCCGCGATCTTGCAAGTACTTGATATTGGTATCTCCTTTTAAGAACCACAGCAACTCGTATATAATCGATTTGAGATGGAGTTTTTTGGTGGTGAGCATTGGGAATCCTCGACGGAGGTCAAAACGCATTTGGCGTCCAAATAAGCTCTGTGTACCGGTACCTGTCCTATCTGACTTGCTCGTCCCTTCGTTCAGAATATCACGTAATAAATCTAGATAGGCTTTCATAAGATTAGGCTCAACTAGTCTCCATAAATCAGAAACATATAGCAAAAATACTCATATATTTTTTGTAGACAAGGATAGTGCAATATTTTTTTTAACTTGAGTTTATTATGTATAGATACAGTCATTTGGTGTATGAGCTAAGCGGATGGACTCCCGCACAAAGTTTTTAGGTTATAATGCGATTGGCATAATAGTTGTGTATTATGTAAGTACTACAACAATTAGAACCAACCGTTGTAAGAA
>JAJRUR010000167.1 GCA_024277695.1 Bacteroidota bacterium
CAAAGTTACGAGTACAATCGTAGCAGTCAAGTTATCAATAATGGCAGATAAAATAAAAGCAATTAGACCAATAATCCATAATAACTTTTTTTTGCTTCGGGTTTTAACCCATGTTTTTAGCACTTCAAACCCTCGATGCAAATCAATAATCTCTACTATAGTCATCGCCCCAATCAAAAAAATGAGAATTTCTGAAATTTTGCCTAGGTGATGCACCAATAATGCTACAAACCCTTCGTGCGCAACCTCGATTTGAGCTGCTGAGAGTTGTCCTGTCAAAGAAAAAAGTTGTTCCTCGCTGTTGACTACATTGAGATGTCCCGAATTATAACCTGCAGCTAACAGCGCCCAAGTGATAGCTCCCATTATGAGTGCCGGGACAGTTTTGTCCAGTTTGAGTGGATGCTCAAATACTATGATTGTATAGCCTAAGACAAAGACAAATATTACTGCTGCTGCCATACGTATTTTGGTTTATTCTTGTGCCGCAAATATATCATATGTTGGCAAAGTGTTGCGCATAGTGTGCATAGAAAAATAACTTAAAATTGGGTGAAAAATTTGGAAAGATGGATGGGATTTAAGATATTTAAAATATCTTATGGGTTTAAAATTTTACTTAATACATAAAACACTGATTATTATGGCATTCTCAAAAGCAACTCTTTTTGACAAGACGGATTTTACCTGTTCTTTATTAGGCAAAGCTATAGCTCATCCTGCAAGAATTAACATTCTGCGCTTCTTGCTGCGTAATGGTCAAGGCACTCCTTCGGAGATTGCCAAATCTATACCACTCAGCCAACCTGCTATAGCTTGTCATTTTAAGTTTCTGAGAGAACTCAACTTAGTGGATTTCAAAGAAGTATTTCCAAATACATACTATGAGATCAACTCGGACTTATCTACCTTACATTATTCCTTTATTGAGTTTGTGTGTATGCAAAATACAAAAGATAATGTGGCATAAGACGCTAGTGTGCCTAAGCAGTTTCTTAGTATAGAATATCTATCATCCTGAATAACCGAATTATTGAAAAAATATAGCAAATTTCAATATTTGATGCTCGGCCTAAATATTGAGAAGATGGACTGTATCTGCTAGTGTTTTGTAGATTCTTAACATCTTAAACATATTTGTCATATATTTTTTATTTCTTTGCAGCATAACAAAATGACGATTTACACAGACCTATGCTAAGTAGAAGGAATATCCGCATAAAAGTCATGCAGATCCTTTACTCAAAAAGAGTAGATGACAGCATCACCGATCAACAGGTGATGAGCAACTATACAAAATCTGTAGATCAATTTTTTGAGGCCTATTTGTTCAATCTTTATCTGATCGAACTGATATCTAAAATGGCTTTGGAAGATGCAAAAATCCGTAAGGCCAAACACTTGCCGAGTGATTACGATCGCAGTTTTGTGCCAAAATTATATACCAATCTGCTTATCCAATCCCTTGTCCAAAATACATCTCTTCAAAAAGAGTATAAACGCTTACAATTCGCCCAAAAAGTTGATAGCGATCTGATAAAGAAACTGTATTCGACATTTGCCAAGGAGCAAGACTATGTTGACTACATATCCAAAGCCGATAGCGACCGGAATGACCACTTACAAATATTGCTTAGTTTATATCGCTTGATACGCAAACATGAGCTCTTCGTAGAGATGGTCGATAATCAATATCGAATTTGGAGTGATGATAGTTCGCTTGTGATTGGGGCGATCAAAAAGAGTTTAAAACTATTACCTACAGTAGGTTCCTTTTACAAAGGATATCTTCCGGATGAGGAGACCGTAGATGAATTTGGGAGAGTATTGCTTAGTTATGTCATGGAACATGATGATGAATTAGAAGAAATCATCAGACCCACATTAAAAAACTGGGATATGAATCGGGTAGCTATTTTGGATATGGTATTTTTGAAACTAGCTACTACCGAGTTTATATATTTTGCACAAATTCCATCCAAAGTGACTATCAACGAATATGTAGAACTCGCAAAACGATATAGCACAGAAAAAAGTCGAGAATTTATTAATGGTGTTGTTGATCAGATACTTCAGAACTTAAAAAAACAAAAGAGAATAACAAAAGAGGGTAGAGGCCTCGACAATTGATATGGATAAAATTACAGTATTTGATTTCGGGTCTCAGTACACCCAGCTCATAGCAAGAAGAGTCAGAGAGTTAGGGGTATATTGTGAAATAATTCCTTTCTCGCATTATGATAGTATTTCACCGGATACCAAAGCTATAATCCTTTCCGGGAGTCCATGTTCAGTCAATGACGAGCAAATTCTTCATTTCGAGCTTGATGCCATCTTGGACAAGTACCCAATACTGGGTATATGCTATGGTGCTCAATTTTTGGCCGCTCATCTCGGTGGAAATGTGGAGCCATCCCAAAAGAGAGAATATGGTAGAGCTCAAATCAATATCCATAAGGATGCCCGCTTTTTTAAAGGGATTCAAGATCGACAAGTTTGGATGTCGCATGCTGATACTATTACAAGAGTTCCAACGGGATTTAAAGTTATTGCTACGACGGATTCTATCCCGATAGCTGCTTTTGAGAGTAGTCCGAACCAATTTGCATATCCGGTAATTGGGATTCAGTTTCATCCCGAAGTGACGCATACACATGATGGTAGCAAAATGTTAGAGGATTTTGTAATAGATATAGCCGGATGCAATCGTGATTGGTCGCCGGCATCTTTTGTCGAGATGGCCATTGAGGATATACGTACAAAGGTAGGAGATGACGAAGTATTATTGGCGCTTTCTGGCGGTGTAGATTCGAGTGTTGTTGGGCAGCTACTTCATCAAGCTATCGGCGCACGACTCAAATGTTATTTTATCGATAATGGCTTACTGCGAAAAAATGAGTTTGATGAAGTTTTGGAATCTTACAAGTCCATGGGGCTAAATATAAAAGGCATTGATGCAAAACAGAGATTTTTGGATGCCTTAAAAGGCGTATCTGATCCCGAGTCCAAGCGTAAAATTATCGGAAGGCTTTTTATCAAAATATTTGAAGAAGAGGCCAAAGCAGCCGGTGACATCAAGTGGCTGGCTCAAGGTACGATTTACCCCGATGTGATCGAGTCAGTCTCCGTACACGGTCCATCTGTCACAATCAAATCTCACCATAATGTAGGAGGATTACCAGAAAAATTTGATCTAAAAATCATCGAACCAATACGCTTGTGCTTTAAGGATGAAGTAAGAGCAATCGGACGTGAGATTCATGTCCCAGAGCACATACTCAATCGCCATCCATTTCCGGGACCGGGACTGGGTATCAGAGTACTTGGTGACATCACGGCCCAAAAGCTGGCTATACTCCAAGAAGCAGATCATATATTTATTTCTAACTTGCAAGAATCCGGATATTATGCAGAAATCTGGCAGGCTGGTGCTATGTTGCTTCCGATAAAGTCTGTAGGTGTTATGGGAGATGAGCGCACTTATGAGATGACAGTAGCATTGAGAGCAGTCCATTCGTTGGATGGGATGACTGCTGATTGGGCAGACTTGCCCCATACGTTTTTGGCTAGGGTCTCCAATCAAATTATCAACCAGGTCAAAGGGGTCAATCGTGTGGTGTATGATATTAGTTCTAAACCTCCTGCTACTATCGAATGGGAGTAAATAAGCTTTACTGTTTATATGGAATCAAATGCAAAATATGTTCTATGGCTTCTATGCGAGAATGTTGACGGTCATTGGCCTTGATGATTTTCCAAGGAGCTATGGTTGTATCCGTCTTCTTAAACATTCGTTTTTTATATTTTGTATAGACATCCCAAAGTTCTTGCGCTCGTTCATCTACCGGGGACATTTTCCATTTTTTGAGTGGATTATTGGCGATGGCCTTAAATCTTTTTGCTTGTTCGGATTTGGAAATCGAAAGATAGAATTTGATTAAATAGATACCGTCTTGAACGAGCATAGATTCAAATTCGTTGACCTGACCCATAAACTGCTCATATTGTTCTTGTGTACAGAATCCATTAACAGGCTCTACGACAGCCCGATTGTACCAGCTACGGTCAAAAAAACAGATTTGACCCTCATTCGGGAGTACTTGGACATAACGCTGAAAATACCATTGACCTATTTCTTCTTTTGTAGGACGTGGTAAGGCAAGCACTCTAAAATATCGTGGATTAAGGTATCGAGTGATACGTCGAATCGTGCCTCCTTTGCCGGCTGCATCTCTTCCTTCAAATAGTACAATGATACGTTGGTTATTTTGAATCACCCAAGTTTGTAGTTTGATGAGTTCTTCTTGTAACTCCTTGATATGTGCATCGAGGCTGAGACTTTGGAGTGCCTTTTCGAAGTTTAGCTTGTCTTGTGACAAAAGATAACGCACTCCTTTATTGGCATTGAGGAGTGCCAGTTGGTCTTTGCTAAAGCTAGCAGTAGTAGTTCTCATAAATCTATGTATCCAGTTGTTTAAGTAATCGATAATATCTCATAACTATATTAGGATCGTGGAATAGTCGTGTGCCACTTTTACCCTTGTCTTTATAATTAAACTGAGAGAGCACATATCGGATGCTTTCTAGCCTGGCGGTCGGTTTGTCATCTGCTTTGACGATAACCCAAGGACTAAAGGTGGTGTGTGTACCGTTAAACATTTGTTCTTTATAGTGGGTGTAACTGTCCCATAGTTCTTGCCCTTTTTTATCTACCGGACTATATTTCCATTGTTTTAGGGGGTTACTGAGACGAGCATCAAATCTAGCTTGCTGCACTTTTTTGGAAATTGAAAACCAAAACTTTATGATTTTTACACCATCTTCATATAGCATATGCTCAAATTCAGGTACTTGAACCATAAACTCCTGATATTGTTTTTCAGTACAAAATCCCATAACGGGTTCTACGACAGCCCGATTGTACCAGCTACGGTCAAAAAAACAAATCTCACCGGGATTAGGGAGTTCTTTGATGTATCTTCTAAAATACCATTGCCCGGATTCTACTTCTGTCGGTTTGGAGAGTGCTACTATGCGCATAGACCGCGGATTGAGCTCATTAGTAAATCGTCTTATCGTCCCACCCTTACCGGATGCATCTCTTCCTTCGAAGATGATCATAACTCTTTTTTTCTTCTTACTGATCCATTGTTGTAGATTGACCAGTTCGATTTGTAGTTTGATGAGTTCCTCTTCATAAGCCATGCGATCCATAACTTTTTGATAGTTTGGGCTTTTGAGGATGAGCAATTCGCGCAATTGCTTTTTGGTCTTGATACTCCCTATATTCTTATTGTTGAGTATGAGTGCTTGTTGCATATTATAGTTTGCTTAGATATATCCGATGCAAATCTAATATTTAGCAGACAGTTAAAATTACATATGATCAGCTTTTTTACTGATTGTGGTATAGTACCGTGCTCATTCGGGATACTACTATACTCAAAATCGCTTATCAGCACTTAGGATTTGAGGTGGCAAATTATAGATCACATAGTTTTGCTTCATATCGGCCGCGCTCGTTTTTGATGATTTTGCAACAAGTATTTACCGGGTCATGTTCTAGAAATAATGTATAATCATTGGCTATAGCCTCTTCAAAAAATGCAGCTTTTTCTTTGAGGGTCACAAGCGGTCTGATATCGTATGCCATGACATAAGGCATGCGTACGTGGTAGGAAGAGGGTAGCAGATCGGCGCAGAATACTACTTGATGATCTGCCAATGGAATTATGGGAATCATCATCGCTTCGGTATGACCATAAACAAATTTGACTCGAATACCTTCCAGCCATTCTATATTTTGGCGGACATCTATAAATTTTAGTAGGCCTTGTTCTTTTAATGGAACAAAATTTTCTTTGAGAAATGAGGCTTTCTCTCGGTAGTTGGGGTTGATCGCCCAGTCATAGTGCATAGCATTGGACCAGTAAGTAGCATTTGGAAAAGTCGGTAGGATGTTTCCTCCTTCTGTTCTTTTGAGCGCACCACCCACATGATCAAAATGAAAATGCGTCAAGAAAACATCGGTGATGTCTGTTGGGCTAAAACCTGCTTGGTCTAGAGCCATCATGAGGTCAGTATCACCATGTGGTTGAAAATGAGATCGAAACCGTTGGTCTTGTTTGTCTCCCATTCCGGTATCAAATAATATACGCCGTTCGTCGGTTTCCAGTAGCAGACAGCGCAAAGACCAAGTACATAGATTGTTTTCGTCTGCAGGATTGAGCTTATGCCATAGTTTTTTGGGAACTACTCCAAACATAGCTCCACCATCCAACTTGAATCGACCGGCTTCTATGATGTGTAGTTTTCTCATGACCCAAATCCAATGGATTGTTTTTGCATTCCTAAAGAGGATTTGAGCGCCAACATTTCGATAGCAGTCTGTGCAGCTTCTTGACCTTTATTGCCGTACTTGCCTCCTGCTCGCTCCAGAGCTTGTTCCATAGTATTGGGGGTCAACACACCGAAGATGACCGGCTTGTTGGCCATGAGACCGAGTTGCATGATGCCCTGAGCCGTTGCTTGACTGATATATATATCGTGTTTGGTCTCTCCTGTAATTACACACCCTAAGCAGATAACAGCGTCCGGATTGTCCGTTTGGATAGACCATTTAGCGGCTAAAGCTAACTCGAAAGCCCCCGGTACGCGATGGACCATAATGCATTCTTTTTTTATGCCGGCTTTGGCCAATGTTTGCACACAGGCTTCTAATAAGGAATCGGTTATTTTATTGTTCCAATCTGAGACTATGACAGTGATCCTAACTCGTCCGGGATTTTCTAAAGAAATATCCTTATCTTTTGATGGATGTTGGTCTTTAGAAGACATGCGGAATGTGTTTATTTGATGCGCGCTATATAAGAATCTACATCAGTAGCTTCGATAGACTTTGGAAAAGATTTTTTGAGTTGCTCAAAACTACTCAGTGCATCTTGTGTCAGTCCTTGCCTCATTTGTAACATAGCCAGTTTCTTGAGATAGTACGCCTGCAAGAAATCATTTTTTGAGGCTGAACCGGCTTTTTTATAATATTTGATAGCTTCGTCAAATTGCCCCAGTTCTGAATAGGCATCAGCCATTGCACCGTACTTCATAATCGGTGTAACCATTCCCGCAGCTTTATAGTCCTTGAGATAGTCGATGGCTGCCTCAAAATTACCCAAATTGAGATTGCTGATTCCTGCATAGTATTTGGCCAAATTTCCGGAAGCTGTTCCTCCATAGCTTTCGACAATTTCTTCAAAACCATCGTATCCTGCACCCGGATTGGTGAGTGCTAGCGCAAAACTATCGCGCTCAAACTGAAAGATAGCTTGCTTGATCTGTTCTTGTGCCTCTGCCTCTTTAGGTTGTTTGAACAAAAATTTATATGCCAAGAACCCACCGACTAATAAGATAAGTCCTAAGGTGATCCCCAAAATTGTTTTTTGGTGCGTCTCAAGAAAGTCTTGAGCCTGATCACGCACGTCCGTGATATCCACTAGGATATCGTCTTGCTGTTTTTTTGTCTTCTTTCTGGTTATTTTGCGTTTACTCATATTGTCTTTTTAAAAAAGTTGCGCAAACATAAGGCTTTTTAGCTATATAATGATAGTCTTAGATACATTTTGATCATTGTCTGATCAGAGACTAATCGAGTACTACTTTTTTCTTTTTAGTTTTTAGACTGACTGTAATGTTGTCCGACAGGGTAGTGACAAGAGAAAGTCCAACATATTTGACATCGATCGGAAAGGACTTGTGTTTTCGATCGACGAGTACTGCTACTTCAACTCTTTTTGGGATGATGCGCTCGAATATTTTGAATGCATAGAAAAGCGTACGTCCGGTATTAGCAACATCATCTACTATAATTACTGTCGCTGATTCCAAATCTGATGTTGGGACATCTATACTGACTTCCTCCCGAAGAGGTGCTGCAGGCTGAAGACGGATCCTGCAGAGTTGTATAGGGATGTCAGAGATAGCTCTCATCGAAGTAGATAAAAGTTCAGCAAAATAAAAGCCGTTGTTATTGATACCGGCCAAAATGATCTTATCTTCCTTGTAATGGTTTTCGAGAATTTGGACTCCGAGGCGCTTGATCATCCAGTCTATCTTTCGATTGTTTAATATTTCCATAGTCTGTATATTGAGATCATAAGTCCACAAATTATAGGGTAGTGTTGATTAAAAATAATCATCAGAACACACCCACTAGATAAAAACCACAAAATAAAGCCATTTTTTTAATAATTTGCAGCCCTATACATTAAAATTAGTTCAAGAATGCACATCCAGCTTATTATATTTATCCTCTTACTACTTGTCACAGGCTACTATGCATACAGAGGCTATGCTCGAGTAGTCAAGAATATCAAGTTAGGTGCAGATGATGACATAATATCTAATCGAACTGCGCGATGGAAGAATGTGCTCTTGGTCGCATTTGGACAAAAAAAGATGTTTAAGCGATGGATACCTGCCATCCTCCATGCCTTTATTTATGTTGCATTTTTATTTACACAAATAGAGTTTATAGAGATATTGATCGACGGATTGTTTGGACGCCATCGTTTTTTTGCGGACAAACTGGGAGTTATTTATCGATTTGGTATAGGATGGATAGAGATATTGTCCGTGTTAGCCTTGTTGGCTACGATTATTTTTATCTTCCGTCGTACAGTGATAAAATTGGGTCGGTTTCATATGCCGGAGATGCGAGGGTGGCCTACCAAGGATGCACTGTTGATTTTGCTGGGGGAGATTATATTGGTATTGGCCATTTTGATGATGAATGGAGCAGATACTTTATTGCAGGGTATGGATCCCGGACATTATCCCGATACCGGTCGGCTTCCGGTCAGTACTTGGTTGGGTCCGATTTTGTTTGGTGGGCTGTCCGCAGAAAGTCTTCATTTTGTCGAGCGCCTTGGATGGTGGATTCATCTCTTGGTCATATTTGGCTTTATCATCTACTTGCCCATATCTAAGCATCTGCATATCTTTTTTGCCTTTCCGAATGTTTATTTTAGTAGATTAAGAGCTCGAGGCAAAATGGAGAATATGCCGGAGATTATGAACGAAGTCAAGTCTATGATGGGACTGCTCCAAGAATCGGATGAAGAAATGATGAGCGATACTATTCCGGAGTTTGGGGCAAAGGATATATTTGATTTGTCTTGGCGGGATATTTTGGCAGCTTATACTTGTACGGAGTGTGGGCGGTGTAGTTCGGTCTGTCCGGCTAATTTGACAGGTAAGAAACTAAGTCCTCGCAAGATTATGATGGATGTCCGTGACAGAGCAGATGAGATTGGAAAAAATTTGGCAACGGGGTCTTCAGAGTTTGTGGCAGAATCTAATCGCAAAGATGGCGTACAAGTCGATAAGACGAATTATGATGACGGGAAATCACTTTTTGATTACATAACTCGCGAAGAACTCCACGCGTGTACTACCTGTCAGGCTTGTGTTGAGGCATGTCCTGTTCTGATCAATCCGATGGAGATTATTTTATCACTTCGGAGATATGAGATACTTACAGAATCTGCAGGACCTTCGGACTGGATACCCATGTTTACTAGTCTGGAGAATAGTGGTTCAGTATGGCAAGTTACGGATTCGAGAGCTGCTTGGACAGAGGGATAGTGGAGCGGAAAGAATTTTTTTTGGGATAAAGATCGTATATGAATAAAATAAATATGAAAGTACCAATTATGTCAGAACTGGTAGCGTCGGGCAAGCGTCCTGATGTGCTTTTTTGGGTAGGCTGTGCAGGAAGCTTTAGTGCTCGCGGACAAAAAGTAAGCAAAGCGCTGGTTCAGATTTTGGATATTTGTAAGATATCTTATGCCA
>JAJRUR010000168.1 GCA_024277695.1 Bacteroidota bacterium
AGTTCAGGAATTTGGTTTTTGACAAAAAAAACTTATTTCAGAGACTGTCATTGCTTCCTTTTAAAATAAAACCATTGCATGTTTTAGATTATTATTATGGTAACCCATACATCGTCAAAGGGATAAACGAGCCCTTTTAATAAATGGACGAATCAAGCTTATTTCACTTAAATAGATAGTGGTTATTTTTAATGTGCACTGTTATACAGGTGTATATATATTATGAATTATGTTAAAGTTTAGAATTTAGCCTAAATTACCCGGATGCCCTCAGCACTATCCCCCTCCATTCCAAAAAACTAAAAAAAGTTTATTTAACGGTAATCCCACCTATCACTCCTCACAAACAAATCTCTTAGTATCCGATACTTCCAGATAGCTGGTTTAAACTCCTATACCGGATAGAAAATCATACCTACTGCCAGTCCTTTTCCTCCAGCTCAAAAAGTTGCTCTAGTGGTACATCAAAGATTTTGGCAAGCCTGAGAGCCAAAACTGTAGAGGGTACATACTTGCCTAACTCCATAGCATTGATCGTCTGACGGCTCACTTTAGCCAGCTTGGCCAGCTCTGCCTGTGTGATATTCTTCTTGGCGCGTTCTACTTTTATACTATTCTTCATGACCTAGTGATTTTTTGATTTTTGAGAGCTTCCAATAAAAGCGAACAATAAAGAATAGCGGTATGGTAAACATACTATAGATCATCACTCTAAGAAAGGAAAAATCAAATACAAACATTATTGCGAGCAATAAGATCCCATAGTTAAAATATGTCGCCCAAACCAAAGACTCTAATCGGATCTGGGAGATAAACTCGTCTTCATTTTTTTCTTTTGAAAAGCACACCAACATCAGACCGATGATGAGCAAAACTCCTACGATCTCATTGAGCATGTTGTTTTTCGTAATACCAAATAATTTATTCTGACCGAATAATTCATCGATAAATACTGCCGGCCAATGTAGGTCCAATATACTGGGCTCGTACTCCACTATGGTGATGGTCAGACCTCCTAACAATGCCGGTATCAATAGGATCCAGCCTATAGTTTTGTACGTATTCGGAAATAGATAGTTTGATTGCATAATTTTTATCTGTTTAGTTGAATCAATAACGCAAATGTAAAATATATATTACATTATGTATGTATTTTTTTACATAAAGTAAAAATAATTGTACTGACAGAACTCTTGCTTCTTAGATTCCTGCGCTTTGGCGAAAGCCTTAAACAGCCTAAATTCATAAAGATTCTGCTCATCTTAGTATTCTTTCGCTCCATAAATAACTCCTACTGTTATTTTGCTCGTATTTTTGTACTATGTCACAAAAGAATAGTCCCAGAGGAAAACTCTATCTACTACCCTGCCCCATAGGAGACACGATAACACAGATAACTCCCGATGCTATAAAAAGGACCTTGAGTCTTCGCTATTTTATTGTAGAGCGTAGCCGGACATTGCGCCGCTATCTCAAGCAACTGGATCCGCAGTTAGATATAGATCGCTTGAGGATTATGGAGATGGACAAGCACCAACAGAATATAGATAAGGAGTATTTGGCTCCCTGTCTCCAAGCGCATGATGTAGGCCTGCTGTCTGAGGCCGGTCTGCCTTGTATAGCAGACCCCGGATATCGCTATGTTGCTCTAGCACATCGGTTGGGTGTAGAGGTGATTCCTTATCCCGGGCCCAATGCTATTATTTTGGCACTCATGTCCGGTGGTTTCACAGGCCAACACTTCGAATTTCATGGTTACTTGTCCAGAGACCGTACCGAGCTGCATACACAGATCAAACGATTGGAAACGGCTGTGCATAAGTACGGCAAAACACAAATATTTATAGAAACACCTTATCGCAATATCCAGATGATAAAGAGTTTGTCCAAAGCGCTCTCTAATCGGATATCACTATGTATCTGTACAGACCTCATGACAGCAGACCAGCGTATCCAGCGGCTTGAAGCCAAAGACTTGGCGCGTGAAGACTGGGACTGGATACATAAGAAGCCGACTGTCTTTGTGATGGGTGTATAGATCAGTCAAGGGTATGATTTTAATAATACGAAGGAGTTGTTTTATTGGTTTATAACTACAGTATACAGACATACCGTTAATTATAGCTTAAACACCTTTTATTCTATTCCATAGCTACCGAAACTTTTGAATACATAATTATTAAATAATTTGCTTACCTTTGCACACAACATCAAGATCTACAAAGAGGCAACCGAGCAAGTAAAAGCCACGGTGCCATTCGCCGAAAGGCGGGATGTGGGCATTCCGGCCAAAAAAACACAATCTCTGTATCTTGGTTTTTATTAGTTTATAATCGAAGACGACAAGATAGCTATGCGTGATATCAAACGACTACTAAAAGATCGAATATTAGTGATGGATGGTGCTATGGGTACCATGATCCAAGCGTATCATCTTACCGAAAAAGATTTTAGAGGAGAGCGATTTCGCAACCACCCTGTGGACCTTAAAGGAAATAATGATCTCCTTTCTCTGACCCGACCGGATATCATCGCAAATATCCATGCGGCATATCTAGAAGCCGGAGCAGATATCATAGAAACCAATACCTTCAGCGCTACATCCATAGCACAAGCTGACTACCATTGCGAGTCCTCCGTCTATGACATCAACTATCAATCGGCTGTAATCGCCAAAAAGGCTGCACAAAAATATAGTGCCTTGGATCCCTCAAAACCAAGATTTGTGGCCGGAGCCTTTGGCCCGACAAATCGTACTGCATCTATGTCACCCGATGTCAATGATCCGGGGTTTAGAGCCATAGATTTTGATCAGTTAGAGGCTGCTTATTACGAACAGGCACGAGGTCTTTTGGATGGCGGAGTCGATATTTTTTTGGTAGAGACTGTATTTGACACCTTGAATGCCAAGGCAGCGCTCTTTGCCATCGACAGACTTTTTGAAGAAAAAAAGCTCCAACTACCTGTCATGGTCTCCGGCACCATAACCGATGCCAGTGGAAGAACATTGAGTGGTCAGACTGTAGAGGCATTTTGGATTAGCATCAGCCACATGGACCTGCTCAGTGTCGGGCTCAACTGTGCTTTGGGTGCAGAAGAACTGCATCCTTTTTTGGCGGACTTGTCATCGATCGCATCGACAGCCATCAGTGCTTATCCCAATGCAGGACTACCCAACGAAATGGGTCAATATGATCAGACTGCAGAGTTGATGGCACAATTTATCGA
>JAJRUR010000169.1 GCA_024277695.1 Bacteroidota bacterium
ATCAACTTGGAGAGTATAGCTAGTGTGGACTGATCTGCGATCTTTATATTGAGTAAAAACTGCTGTGGTATGATCTCGGGACTATAGCTGATATTGACTCCGCTGACTTGACTCAACTTGAGCAAGGCGGCTTCCAGCCCGATGCCCTTAGCCTCAAATTGGGCGATACGCTTTTCTAGTACAGACTGGGCGATAAGCCCTAGAGGACAAAAAAGCAAGATCCATATATAATATTTTACTAGTCGGCGCATTACACTTTATACAACAGGTCTATTTTTTGGGTTTATAGTTTTGGGTTTTTGTGATGTCGGTCGCGATCACGTTCTGTTTTTTTGTGCAGATTGAGCCGAAGTGCTTCTTCCAGATCGATACCTATCTGATTGGCTAGACAGCTCAAGACAAAAATTATATCTGCCATCTCATCCGCAATGTGTGTGTGGACTTGCTCGACCGGTACATGCGCCTTGAAAGACTGCTCTCCATACCTGCGTGCCATCAGCCTGGCCAACTCACCGACCTCTTCTGTGAGTAGCACCATATTGGTCATTTCATCAAAATAGCGCACACCATAAGTAGTTATCCACTTATCTACATCGGACTGCCATTGTTTGATCGTCATATTATTGTATTTACTATAAGTGTAAAAAAAATCATCAGGGTCAATAGCCCTTGTCTTTACCACTATCCATTAACTTTGCAAGATCAAAGCTAAAAAGAAATACGGACAGCACTTCTTAAAATCTTCGGAAACTGCTCAGCAAATCGCTCAAGCTCTGACGGGCAAAGGCTATCGAGATATATTGGAGATAGGTCCCGGTCCGGGTATGTTGAGTCAGTATCTCCCACTCTCCGAGCATAGAGTATTCTTCGTAGAGGCAGACTCGGATATGATTAGGCTGTTCAAAAAAAACAATCCGTCTGCAGCTGACCGGATAATACACCAAGATTTTTTGTCTTTGGATCTTAAAAAAATATTTGCCGAAAGGCCTTTTGCTATCATAGGAAATTTTCCTTATAATATCTCTTCGCAGATAGTATTTAGATGTATCGAATATCGTGATCAAGTGCCGGAGTTGGTAGGTATGTTTCAACTCGAAATGGCCAAAAGAATTATTGCCGGCAAAGGGTCTAAAGATTATGGAATTATTTCGGTACTCACACAGTTATACTATTCCGGAGAGGAAATACTACAACTGGGGCCGGATGCTTTTGAGCCACCACCCAAAGTACACTCTGCAGTCATCCGGTTGAGAAGACACTATCGTGAGCCCCGGCAACTGGACCAAAAGCTCTTTAAGCGGATTGTCAAAACTACTTTCGGCCAACGTCGCAAAATGTTACGCAAAACACTCAAAGCGATTCTGGCCAAAGGTATCGACTCCGAAGATCGATTTTTTCAGCAACGCCCTGAACAATTGAGCGTCGAAGACTTTATATTTCTGACCCGATTCGTCAAAAAACAACAGAAAAAACAATAAAAGCTATATTTAATAAAATACGATAAACATGAATTTAGAAGAAAGAGTAGGACAAGATATCAAGACAGCCATGAAGGCCAAAGACAAAGCTGCTCTGAGATCTTTGAGAGCAATCAAGGCTGCCATATTGCTCCAAAAGACCGATGGTAGCGGTACTGTATTGGATGAGGCCGGAGAGATCAAACTCGTCCAAAAACTTATCAAACAACGCAAAGACTCTATCGAAATCTACCAAAAGCAGCAGCGCGAAGATCTGGCACAGACTGAACTCGAAGAGGTCCAAGTACTTCAAAACTACCTACCCGAACAGATGTCCGAAGAAGAACTCCAAGGAGCAATCCGAGAGATCATCAAGGATCTGGCAGCGAGTTCGATGAAAGATATGGGCAGGATTATGGGGGTAGCGAGCAAAAAATTTGGTGGTCGAGCAGACGGAAAGACCATAGCCGAGATCACCAAAAAGCTTTTGAGCTAAGGCGGAGTTGTGGCAATGGCCTATCCATACAAGCGATTCAGAGAACTGATATTGGCATACTACGATCGGCATCGTCGCCAACTGCCTTGGAGAGCTACCAAAGACCCGTACCATATATGGTTATCAGAGGTGATCCTCCAGCAAACACGTGTCGATCAGGGACTGGGCTATTATCTCAACTTTGTCCAACGATTCGAGAGGGTAGAGGATTTGGCTGCAGCCAAAATAGAACGCATCTACAAATACTGGGAAGGACTGGGCTATTATAATCGAGCAACCAAGCTCCACAAAACAGCGCAGCGCATAGTACGAGAATACGGCGGCAAGTTTCCTCGAAGTGCTGATGAGTTGATCACACTGCCGGGTATCGGTCCATATACGGCGGCGGCTATAGCTTCTATATGCTATGATGAGCCCATAGCAGTTCTAGATACCAATGTCGTCCGTGTATTGAGTAGAGTCTATGGGCTACAAGAAGATTTTGGACGCGCTGCAGGCAAAAAAGCTTTTGGGCAGCTTGCAGACCAACTGCTCGATGTACACAGACCGGGAGACTACAACCAAGGAGTTATGGAGTTCGGAGCCTTGATCTGTCGCCCGAAAAAACCAAAATGTACACAATGCAGCCTAAACCAATATTGTAGGGCAAGGATACTCCATCTTCAAGAAGAGCTCCCTATCAAAAGAAAGAAAATACCCAAAAGGCATCGATTTTTTTATTATTTTTTGATCTGTGTGGGTGACCACATCATCATACGACAGCGTACACATAGAGATATTTGGAAAGGACTGTACGAACTGCCCTACATCGAATCCGATCAAGTACCCTCCAATACGCAGATCAAGAGATGCTTGAAAAGTTGGGGTATCCATCATTATCAAGATATCTGCGCTTCAGATCTGAAATACAAGCAGACTTTGAGCCATCGTTATGTGCACGCTCGATTTTTTGAACTTAAAGCAAAAAATATTCGACAGAATGCCGGTTTGTACTTGATAAATACCAAAAACTTATCAACCTTTGCATTTCCTAAGCTATTAAATTGGTTTTTTAAAAAGAAATTATTAATTTTAGAATAAATTTTATACCAGATGATTAATAAAGTAATACTATTGGGCAATCTCGGAGGAGATCCCGAAATCAGACACCTAGAAAGTGGGGTGCCTGTAGGTAAGTTTACCTTGGCGACAAATGAAAGCTACAAAGACCAGTCTGGTGATTGGCAGCAAAAGACTACATGGCACAATATCGTAGTATGGCGATCCTTGGCCGAAAGAGCCGAAAAGCAACTTCGAAAAGGTGCTTTGATCTATCTCGAAGGCAAAATCCAAACCCGCAAATGGCAGGATCAGGAAGG
>JAJRUR010000170.1 GCA_024277695.1 Bacteroidota bacterium
AAAAGATTTTGTCAGAATGCTGATACAAAATAGGATGCTTTGGCAGGACTAGCCTCCAAATATTTTAGAAAAGGGAGTCAAGTAACTTTGCAGTCCGATGACATCATCTCGTATTTCTTCTTTCCATTGATGACCATATACTTTTTCCAAATGTATGAAAACCTCCCGATTGTATGCTGACAAACAAGCCAAGGGCGAAGGAGGCATACAGCCGTAATCATGATAGGACACGCCGTACTTCTGCTCAAAGGCATCTTCATTGCCGTATATCTTGGGAGCTATCCCGCCCACAAGTAATAGACGGGCTTTGCCGTTTTCGATATCACGTTGGGCAGCATCTGCTCCAATCAAGCATTGATTGTCCGCAGGCACATTGCTACCAAACTGAGCAAAAGCAACATGACTAATGCTCAAAAGAAATAAAAAAGCTGTCAAAATCTTATTCATATTTATAGTTGAATCTACATTGTGGACTTATAGAAAAGTAAAAAGTTACAAAAAAAAGCCACCAAATGCAAGCATATCCCGGATGTGTGCATTACGGACAATATTATTTGTATATTTACAGTCATTTATGAAAACGATAGCAATATTTCTGGCTTTACTTGTATTCAGTATGTCGCTGATGCCTTGTACGGATTTGAAATCGACTGAGCATATATGCACTTCAGAAAGTACTTCTCACGCACATCACCATAAACATTCAAAAGGAAGTGTGCATGACACTTGTCCACCCTTGTGCGGATGTTCTTGTTGTGGTACTGCCATCTCCTTGCCACCAATTATTTATTTTGATTTTACATTTGAGTTGGGTAGATCTTTTTCATATCTATTTGGGTACAACAGTTTCTACGATTATTTGCTTCTAAAAAATATTTGGCGTCCTCCGAGCGGAACTGCTTAATTCTTCTAGCTTTTTATGTTTTATTAAATAAAAGTTTAGATCGTTGATCTAAACGCATGAGGTGTAGCGTATAACGCATCTCTAACTTAATTACTATCAAAATGATACATAAGATCATCCATTTTTCAGTAAAGAATAAAATCATTATCGCTGCCGGAGTAATCGGCTTGATCATTTGGGGGCTTTCTTCTATGACGAAACTCTCCATTGATGCCGTACCTGATATTACGAATAATCAAGTACAGATATTGACGACGACGCGCAACCTATCGACACTGGATGTAGAGCAGTTTATCAGTTATCCCATCGAAATGGAAATGGCTAATCTACCGGGCGTACAAGAGATCAGATCAGTGAGTAAGTTTGGTCTCTCGGTTGTGACCATTGTATTTGACGATAATTTGGGCACCTATCTGCCACGCCAACTCATAGCCGAAAAGATCAAATCTGCTCAAGCGAAGATACCCAAAGGATTTGGCAGTCCTGAAATGGGGCCAATTTCGACAGGCTTAGGTGAGATCTATCAATATATAGTAGATGTCAAACCGGGCTATGAAGACCGATATACTGATATGGACCTCCGAACTATACAGGATTGGATCATCAAAAGACAACTATCGGGGATCGATGGAGTAGTTGAGATCAATACTTGGGGAGGACATCTAAAACAATATGAGATTGCTGTTGACCCAATGCGCTTAAAAGCTATGCATGTGCAGATCAAAGATATCAAAACAGCGATCGAGACCAATAATGGAATCTCCGGTGGTGGATATGTAGAAAAAAACGACCAAAGTTATTTCATACGAGCTGAAGGTTTATTGGGCAGTCTGAAAGATATCGAACAAACTGTTGTCAAGACTATAGATGGAACTCCCATTCTTGTTCGAGATATAGCGACAGTACAGTATGGTCACGCTCCAAGATTTGGTGCCATCACCGGCAATGGGGAGGGAGAGAAAGTATTGGGACAAGTAATGCTCCTCAAAGGAGCTAATACCAATCAAGTACTCCGAGATGTGATAGATCGTGTAGAGCAAATTCAGCAGTCTTTGCCCGAAGGAGTATTTATAAATCCTTTTTTGGAGAGAAGTCAATTACTTGAGCGCACTACATCTACTGTCGAAGAGAATCTAATATTTGGAGCCTTGATAGTCGTCTTTGTAGTCGTCCTTCTGCTTGGCAATATTCGGTCAGGTTTGATTATAGCCTCAGTGATTCCTTTGAGCTTACTTTTTGCTCTTGGAATGATGCATGTGTTTGGAATTTCGGCTAATTTGATGTCTTTAGGGGCTATTGACTTTGGTATCATCATCGATGGAGCTATCATCATAGTCGAGTTTGTCATGTACTCGATCAATAAAAACAAAAATTTGCTTGAGGGATTATCTGGCCGTGCTTTACAAAATGCCCGCGACCAAATCACTATTGATCGATCGGGGCACATGATGCGCTCGGCTATCTTTGGTCAAATCATTATTTTGATTGTCTTTTTGCCGATACTCAGCCTCCAAGGAGTGGAGGGCAAAATGTTCAGGCCGATGGCATGGACATTTAGTTTTGCACTCATAGGAGCGATGATTTTGTGTCTTACTTATGTGCCTATGATGGCGGCACTCTGGATAAAACCCGCTCAAAAAGAGCGAACGCTCTCTGATCGATTTATAGAATCACTTCAAAATATATATGACCCCATCATACATCTATTTATGCGATTCAAAAGGATAGTCCTATTCGCCTTTTTGTTAGTGTTCGGAAGTGCATTATATATCTTTATAAATTTGGGTGGTGAGTTTGTCCCTACCCTAGACGAAGGAGATATCGTAGTACAACCTCTAATAGCATCCGGTACATCCTTGGGCAAAACCATTGAGTTATGTACTATGATGGAAAAAAAGCTCAAAGAAAATTTTGGAGAAATCGAGCAAATTGTCACTAGAATCGGTGCTGCAGAAGTACCCACAGATCCCATGAGTATGGAAGAAGTTGATCTGATCATCACACTTAAGCCAAAAGCCCAATGGGCTGAGCTCCGTACTAAGGACGAATTAATTGGAGAAATCGAGCAAGAGCTCATGAAAATACCGGGTATGGAGTATGAGTTTACTCAGCCTATCGAAATGCGATTCAATGAACTCATCTCCGGTGCAAGAGCTGATATAGCAGTCAAGATATATGGAGAAGATTTAGATATACTTTATAACAAAGCAGTAGAAGCAAAATCTCTCATCTCGAATATCGAAGGTGCCGCTGATGTCATCGTGGACAAAGTTGAAAATATGCCTCAACTACGCATCATCTACCAACGCGATCGAATAGCCCAATATGGACTTCATATCGCCGATATAAATCAAACCATACAAATGGCGTATGCGGGTTTGACACTAGGAGAGGTATATCAAGGCGAAAAGCGTTTTGATATTGTAATGCGATACCAATCTTCTCAACGCTCATCTATTGAAGACATCGCCCGAACGATGATCTATCTTGAAGATGGTAGTCAAGTACCACTGAGCGCAGTAGCAGAGATAAAAATCATTCAGGCGCCGGCCAAAATCTCACGCGATGATACCAAAAGACGAGTATCCGTAGGGGTAAATGTCAGAAATCGCGACTTAGAATCTGTAGTATTGGATATCAAAAAGACCCTTGGGGAAAAATTGGATTTGCCTCCCGGCTATTATATCAAATACGGAGGTCAATTTGAGAACCTCGACCGGGCGCGCAAACGATTGATGGTAGTTGTCCCTATTGCACTGATCTTGATTTTTCTTTTACTCTATATGGCATTTCATTCAGTCTATGAAGCCATATTGATCTACACGGCTATACCACTTGCTTCGATAGGTGGCATCTTACTTCTCTGGATACGTGGTATGCCCTTTAGCATCTCTGCAGGCGTGGGCTTTATAGCATTATTTGGAATAGCTGTACTCAATGGTATCGTGCTTATAGAACACTATAAACACTTGGATATCAATCACTACAAAAACATAAAAGACATGATTATAGAAGGGACTAAACAGCGGATTCGGCCAGTATTGATGACAGCGGCAGCAGCAGCTCTAGGTTTTCTCCCCATGGCCATCTCTACTTCTTCCGGAGCAGAAGTACAGCGTCCACTCGCTACGGCAGTCATCGGTGGACTCATAAGCTCTACCATACTTACACTCATCTTAGTACCCATACTATACAGTTCCCTTCTAGAATGGAAAAAGAAACAAAAATTGAAAATATGACCAATTATAAATATAAAGCCAAATATAGCATCATGAAAACAATACATATAATGAAAAATATATCCTTGATCTTATTCTTATTCATAGCCTGTACCGGTGGTTCTCCTCATCAACAAACCAAGGTAGCTGATCATATCAAAGAACCGAATAAAACCCAACCGGACGACAAAAACACACATATAATATTGACAAGAGATCAATTAAAAAATATCGACCTCCAGCTCGGTAAGTTGAGTAAGATAAATATCAGTGAGCACATAGAGGCCACCGGAGCACTAGGACTACCTCCTGATGCATATGCTTCTGTCAGTACCAAAATTGATGGTTTCATATCAGGTACTCAGCGATATGTAGAGGGAAGTAGGATTAAAAAAAACGCTTTCATCGCAAAAATTATCAACCCTATACTTATTGAAAAGCAAGAACAATTGCTCAGCAGTCATACACAACTCAACTATTTAAGAAAAGAATATCAGCGACAAAAATCCCTGTTAGAAGCTAATGCAGGAGTATCCAAGCAAGTAGAAAAAATATATGCTGAAATGGAAATGTATCGAGCAAAAAAAATAGCAACAGAAAACTATTTAACTTATTTGGGCATCGATATTCAAAAAGTATTAGAGGGCAAGTTTACCAAAGAAATTGCTATAGTGTCTCCGATGTCCGGCTATATAACATCCATCAACATGCACAACGGGATGTATGTCAAACCCGAGCAACAATTACTCGAAATCATAAACGATGATCATTTGCACTTAGAACTCAATGTATATGAAAAAGACATCAGTCTGGTACGGATAGGTCAAAAAATCACCTATACCGTGCCTGCATTAAAAAATAAAATTTTTGAAGGAGAAATCCATGTCTTGGGCAAAGAAATTGATCCGGTCAAAAAAACCGTACGTGTACACGGACATCTCAAAAAAGATCGACCAAATTTTATAAAAGACCTCTTCGTCCAAGCCAAAATATGGCTCCAAGATCAGATAGTAACTGCAGTACCTCAAGAAGCCTTAATGAGAGAGGGCGACGCATATTATATTTATCGATACATCAAAAATGCTACGGATGATGAGTCCATTATTTTTGAAAAGATCCAAGTCCGAACAGGAGCCAAGTCAGATGGATATATTGCTATCCAATCCGAACGAGAGCTCCAACACGATGCGCAATTTGTCTTTAGGGGTGCTTACTATCTCCACGCCCAATCCAAGTTAGTCAGTTCGGATGAAGTGGAAGAATAATATTCCATATACATCCGTGACAAAAAAGTGTTGATGCTTGGGCGGACAGTTATTGGAATATAATATCTATATATTCGCAATGAAGAATCTTAGTTTGCCTTTTTTTCTAGGTTAATGAATCAAAAAGAATTGAATTAAATTTTGCAGATGGTACGATCAGACACAAATTATGATATTGTATTGATAGGTGCCGGTATTATGAGTGCTACACTAGGTGTATTGGTTCATGAATTGATGCCGGACCTCCGTATAGCGATCTACGAACGGCTTGACAAAGTAGGGGCTGAAAGTTCGGCAGCGTGGAATAATGCAGGTACAGGACATTCCGGATTTTGTGAACTCAATTACACTCCGGTACTGGAAAATGGCACTGTAGATATTTCAAAGGCCTTGAGTATCGGCGCTGCTTTTGAAGTATCCAAACAGTTTTGGGCCTATCTAAAAGAGATGCATCATCTACCTGATGCCCATCTATTTATCAATGACATTGACCATATGAGTTTTGTGATTGGAGAAGAAAATGTCCAATTTCTGAAAGAACGCTACAAAGCGATGCAGCCCTATGCACTTTTTGAAGATATGCTCTACACAGAAGATCATGCACAAATCATGGAGTGGATACCACTAATGATGGAAGGTCGAGATCCTAATCAAAAAATAGCAGCCACTCGTATGGAGATCGGAACGGATGTCAATTTTGGTGCCATCACTAGAGCTCTGATCCAATATTTGCAGTCTAGTGAGCGCGTTTCTTTGTTTTTGGGAAACCAAGTAGAGGACTTGTGTCAAACTAAAGATGGTATCTGGGAGATAGAGATAGAGGATAGATCCAACAGAAAAAAAACCAAAGTGTCTGCCCGTTTTGTTTTTATTGGAGCCGGGGGTGGCTCGCTGCCACTTCTCGAAAAATCTGACATTCCTGAAGGTCGAGGCTATGGAGGTTTTCCTGTAAGTGGACAGTGGATGCGATGTGACAATCCTAAAATTATTGCTCGCCACGAAGCCAAAGTCTATGGCAAAGCTGACGAAGGCTCTCCACCGATGTCTGTACCTCATCTGGACACGCGCTATATAGGTGCAAAGCAAGCATTGCTGTTTGGACCGTATGCCGGGTTTTCTACAAAATTTCTTAAAAATGGTTCATACTTTGATCTTCCTCTATCCCTTGAAGTCCACAATATTTGGCCATTGATCTCTGCCGGATTTCATAATTTCAAATTGACAAAATATCTCATCCGTCAAGTTTTTCAATCGGATGATGATCGTTTCGAAGCCATAAAAAAATATTATCCGACAGCAAAAAAAGAAGATTGGAAACTCGCCATCGCAGGCCAACGCGTCCAGATCATCAAAAAGGACAAAGAAGAAGGGGGTGTACTACAATTTGGTACTGAAATCGTTTGTGCGCAGGACAAATCTCTTGCTGCGCTGCTCGGAGCATCACCGGGAGCTTCGACAGCTGTCTCTATAATGCTCGATCTACTCAACCAATGTTTTTCGCAAGAGATGCAATCTGATGCTGTCAAAAATAAACTAGTACAAATCATCCCCTCTTATGGCCAATCACTGATCCAAAATGGTAATCTGTGTAGAGAAGTTCGCAAAAGAACCGCAAGAATATTGGAGTTGATAGATACTAAACGCTACTCCTCCTCGTCATAAACCCGATCGGACAAAGCATTTTCGACACCACGCAATTCGTCTTTACAAAACCGGATTAAAACACCCGCACGCTGAACAGCTATAGGGAGTTGGGCAAGAGGAGTTTCGCCACTTTCCAATCCGGATAGAATCTCTTGCAATTCATTTAGCGCTTGTTCGTAAGTCATGGTGTTAGGTTTATATGATCAATAGTACTCTCCAGCGTAAAGTTAATAAAACGTGAGTGTATCTTGCTCCCTTTTTTTAAATTTTCTCCATTGGTGATAAGTTCTCCGGTGTCAGCATTCATCGTCATACTGTAACCTCGCCTAAGAATCTGATCCGGATGCACTAAGCCTAGTACACGTTCGAGATTTTGCAAGATAGTCTTCTGTGTATTTAAGTTGAGATCAGCCTGCTGTGCTATAGCACGATTCCATTGATCCAATTGTGTTACAGACTGATGGAGAACTCTCATCAAAAGATGACCGGCTTTGGCCAAAGACGCACGCTCCGAATGGACATAGTCTTGGACCAAATACTGCAGTCGATAAGAAATTTGGTCGATGGCATCTTCAAAAGAACGATTGCGCTGCAAGATAAACTCAGCTACAGCAGTAGGTGTCTTGAAATGTTGCCAAGCAACCACATCAGCAGCACAAATATCGATTTCGTGACCGATTCCTGTCAATATCGGCAAACCGAATCCGGCGATCCTACGAGCAATATCCAAATCGTCAAAGGCAGCCAGATCCAACCGCGAGCCACCTCCCCGGATGATGACTACACAATCAAAATCATCAGCTTGCTGTTCGATTTGACGGAGTGCGTGCAGTAGCCGAGGCTTAACTTGAGTACCCTGTACCGAAATAGGATAAAGTAGGAGTTCCGCATAATAATCAAATGGATTATGAATCATCGATTTTAAAAAATCTTGATACCCTGCTGCCGACTCAGAGCTCAAAACAGCAATACGCTGCACTACGGAGTTCAGAGGATTCTTGGCATTGAGACCAATCAGTTTTTCGGTTTTAATCTGCGCTATGACCTGCTGGCGCTCTATCTCCAATTTGCCAATAGTAAACTCCGGATCCACATCATGAATATTTAGACTGTATCCATATCGTTCATGAAAAGTTACGCTTACCAATAGTTTGACCGCCTGCCCTGCACGTAGGATATCATCGATCAAACTCCCATGCCGTGTTTTTAGCATCTGATGTGCCCTATACCAGATATTTGCACGCGCAAAAGCTTTAAGTTGGTCAGTTGTGTCGTCCTTTTCTACCAGATCGACATAGACATGGTTTCTCGAGAATTTTATCTGCGATATTTCTGCTTCTATCCAAAGAGGTATCTCAAAATTCAGAGTAAGCACTTCCTTGATATAGCGATTGAGTTCAAAGAGGCTATAAATCCTTTTATCCATAAGAAGGGCAAGATAAGGATTCTTTTTATTTAGGGGATTATTCATATCTTTGAGTTAGGTTCCTAAAAAAAAGGAATAGATCATTACTCGTCATATTCTATGGTAGATACACAAGTTTTTTTGCCCTTCACTAAGAAGCTATTGATAGAATTAACTCGATATTCGCTCATCTCATCCAAAGTATTCTTGTTACTTTGCAATATATTATTACTTTTGCTTATATGTTAGGAGAGCTCATAAGAGAATTATTGAAGATGCCACCAAGCACCAGGGTGATCCAGCGGGATATCCGGCTGATGTTGGACTTTCTAAAAACAGAGCCAACAGAACTCATACCTTGGGGTAGCGAAGAGACAGAATTGCTTTCGATCAAAGACATTAAGATCAAAACAAAGCGTTCCAAAATATCCGGTGCCGGTATCATCAAAACCATATTTCAAGAACCTCTACTCAAATATGCATATAAGCACTATCGCAAAGGCAAAGGATATCTGCTGGCTACTGTGATGAGCGATAACCGAATATACTACTACTTGCGGCTACGAGCTGAGGTCCAAGTGTATCTCAACGGAGAGTTTTTTGGACGGATAGACCAACAGAGTCGCTTTTATTTGAGGAATGGCCGTCAGGCTGTTTGTGAGATTGAGCGATCTTCAGGCGAATATAATATGGTCAAAATCGGAGTGACCAATGTGGCTCAAATAATCAACCCAAAGGTAGAACAAAGCAAAAACCCTAGGATGGCAGTACTTATGGTGGACTTAAGTCCGAGAGATTTGAATGTATTTTTGGGGCTCATACTCTACGAGTGGCTAAATAAAATTAAGAAAATATAACAGAAAATAGAAATCATGTACATTTGTACGTTTATAAACCATTAGACTATGCGCGTTTTAGATTCAGCAAGATTAATCATATATCGATGTCATGAAAAAGGTTTGGAAGTCTTTATGATTCGGACGGACGAAGAGATCAATGCAGGGCAAGTATGGAAATTGCCGGAAGGCGTTTTAAAAGCGATAGTATCCAAAGACGGAAGTACCTATATAGAACTCGATCCGGTACTCGTAGATGATACATTGATCAAAACCATAGCCATAGAAGCAGATTGGCATGAGATACCATCGATCAGGGCACTGGTAAAACATGATATCCACCGCGTCAAAGATAAAATCAAGAAGAAACTGCCCGGACTGGACCAAGGAGGCTTTTTTGCAATCAAAGAAGTTATTAAGATGGTACTACCGGAAGAATATCAAGCACTTCACGAACTCAAGGAAGTACTCAAGGAACGTAATTTGTCTATCAATATCTGACAAAAATCGTGGAAGGACTCTCCTACTCATGTTTTCACTTTCCAAACCAGCAACGTCGCTATCAAGGCAAGGTACGTGATGTTTATGACTTAGGAGATCACTTGGTCATGGTTGTCAGTGACCGAATCTCTGCATTTGATCATATTTTGCCCAGGGCGATTCCCTATAAAGGACAAGTGCTCAATGGGATAGCAACTCAGTTCCTACGTGATACTGCTCAGATAGTACCGAACTGGCTCATGAGTAGTCCACATCCCAATGTCAGTATCGGACGTAAGTGCGATCCCATCCCCATAGAAATGGTCGTGCGGGGCTACTTGGTTGGTCACGCTTGGCGCACATACAATTCCGGACTTCGCAGTCTCTGTGGAGTGCCCCTACCGGAAGGCTTGGTACAAAATCAAGCTTTTGCTCATCCTATCATCACACCTGCCACTAAAGCCACCGAAGGGCACGATATCGACATCAGCCGCCAAGACATCATCGGTCAAGGTATCGTTTCTGAATCCATCTATACAAAAATGGAAGAATACAGCCTAAAACTATTTAATTTCGGAACTCAATACGCTGCCGAAAAAGGATTACTTCTGGTGGATACCAAATATGAATTTGGAATTTTTGACGGTCAAGTCTATCTAATCGACGAAATACACACGCCGGATAGCTCCAGATATTTTATAGCCGATGGCTATGAGCAAAGACTCGATCAAGGAGATCGACAAAAACAACTGTCTAAAGAATTCGTAAGAGAATGGTTGATGGACAATGGATTTATGGGCAGAGAAAACGACACCATGCCCGTCATGTCGGATGACATGGTGCAGATGACCAGCCTCAGGTATATCGAACTGTATGAACGCCTCCTGGGCAAAACTTTCGTCAAAACCGAATACCAGAATATCCTACCAAATATCTACCATGCTACCAAGAGAGCACTCCTAGACAAAAATTAAAAAAATAGGAGTTAATTTTTTTACATATACGAGATTTTAGTATATTAGTCCTCTATTTAAAGTAGATCCGGAGGGCAACAGAATGTAAGGAGAAGGCTATCCCCGAAACCGATTTATAGATTTTCCGTGAACATTCTGGATTTGCCCTCCTTTATTTTCCAATCTATGAACTATTTTGAGTAGTTTTCAGCCTTCAAAGGCAAAAAACAATTATGTCGGGTAACATCAAGCACCGTATTCATGAGATAATCTTTGAGGCAGATACTCCACTGGGCAAGTTATTTGATGTTGTCCTATTGATAGCTATACTTGCAAGTGTAGTGATCGTATCCTTGGATAGTATGGAAAACTATCACGATAAGCATCTAAAACTCTTATTCACCCTCGAATGGATACTCACCATTTTCTTTACGATCGAATACATCTTGAGG
>JAJRUR010000171.1 GCA_024277695.1 Bacteroidota bacterium
TGTACTTTGGGTATATGATACTCTATTAACAAATCATTGAGATAGCGATCTGGTGATTTATTTCCCAATCCGGTGTATTTTTGTGCCTAGATATTCATTTATTTAACAAAATATATTAGACGCATGAAACTATTCAAATCTTTATTTATGGCTTCTTTGGTAGCGATAGCAGGTGTATCGCTCATCTCTTGTCAAGAAAATGCCAAAGCGGATGCGGGAGAGAAGGTCACTCCCAATACTGCAAAAACCATTGAGGTAAATCAACCCAATACGCCCAACACACCGACAGTCGCAGCGGGACCCACGACTACGATCAAATTTGATGAAACGACCTTTGACTTCGGTACGGTCGATCAAGGGGACAAAGTACAGCACACTTACAAGTTTACGAACACCGGTAAAGAATCACTCATCATCAGTAATGCAAAAGGTTCTTGCGGATGTACAGTACCGAGCTGGCCTAAAGAGCCCATCGCTCCCGGCAAATCCGGTGAAATTTTGGTGGAATTTGATACGAAAGGCAAAAAGAATAATCAAAATAAAACGGTTACCATTACTGCCAATACCACACCGGCTCAGACTTTCCTAAAAATAAAAGGAGTAGTGAATGCACCGGATGTAAAAGCAGCTCCGGTCAAGAAGAAGTAGGATGAGGTCAGCAAACTCTGTTATGGCATAGGGTTGCTGGTGACACGATACAAAAAGAGCACAATCGATATTCGGTTGTGCTCTTTTTATTATATATCTGCTTGTCCTAAGAATAGGGCAAGTTTGGACAAGGCTTTGGCACGGTGGCTTATTTCGTTTTTGACTTCAGAAGGTAGTTCGGCCAAAGTTTGGGTATATCCTCGGGGTATAAAAATCGGGTCATAACCAAATCCAGCTTCACCCAAAGGTTCCAAGCTTATCTTACCTCGGAGTATTCCCTCAAATATGTAAGTCTCACCGGATATGCAGAGTGCGACAATTGTTCTAAAGCGAGCGGATCGGTCTTTATGTGGTTCTAGATTTTTTAGCAGCAGTTGCATATTGTCCATATCATTTCTTTGCACACCTGCATATCGGGCAGTGTGGACTCCCGGCGCTCCATCCAAAGCACTTACTTCTAGTCCGGTGTCTTCTGCAAAGCAGTGCATATGCGTCATGGAGTATATAGTCTGTACTTTATGTAAAGCGTTTTTTTCCAAGGTCAAATAAGGTTCGTCGATATCTGATGATATATGGATATCAGTAGGTGTGACTATGGTATACTTCGGGAGTATTTTTTGAGCTTCTTTTATTTTGTTCGGATTAGATGTCCCGAAGAGTATAGAATTAGTGATCATAACTCAATTGATTTAAAGGCATTCCACAAGGCAACTTTTAGCTTTTTCTGCTCTGCAATCATTGCAATGTCATCCGCAAAAATAAATTGAAAATATTGGAGACGAAGTGGGTGATACAATAGATGATCTATCTGGCAAACCAAATCTTTAGGAGTAATACCCATCGCGAGGATAAGCATGCTTTTTTTTCTAACTATGAGCTGCTCCTTGAGTTGAATAAACTGAGAAGAGCTGATGACGGCGTACGGTGCTTTGATCTGATCTGAAAAACTATCTCCTATTTTGGTCAGTAGATCACCAAATTGGTTGATTTTTTGGATTTGTGGCAAGACGAATAGTATTTGTACGGATTGAGCTATAAAGTCTTTTTCTGACCCATCTTTTTCAATCGGAATATTATAGTGGTTTATATTCATTATTTAGAATTATATTTTGTTTAGGCTTTTATTTATTGATTTAACCTAATTTTGTTCTGAATTTTGTTTTTTCCAAAAAAATGCCTACTTTTATCCAAAACCAATAAAATTATGACGCACAATATAAAAATTACCCCTTGTTCGGTCTCAAAGGTAAGTGGATTGGACTTTAATAATATACCATTTGGTCGAGTATTTACAGATCACATGTTTACGGCAGATTATATCGATGGTCAATGGACTAACTTGGAGATCAAGCCATTTGAAAATTTGAGCTTGCATCCTGCTACTTTGGGATTGCATTATGGGCAGTCTATTTTTGAAGGAATGAAAGCGACAAAGCACCTTGATGGAACGCCATTGTTATTTAGACCGGATCAGCATGCCAAACGTTTTAATCGGTCAGCGCAGAGGATGTGTATGCCTACTATGCCCGAGTCTATGTTTTTGGACGCTATCAATGCCTTGGTTGGGGTAGAACAGCATTGGATACCTTCGCAAAAGGGAAGTGCTATGTATATACGCCCCTTTATGTTTGCCACGGATGAGATGGTGGGAGTACGACCGTCTGACAGCTATAAGATGGTCATCATTGTCTTGCCTGTAGGACCATACTATACCAAGCCGGTGAGTTTGATCGCCGCTCAAAATTATGTCCGTGCTGTCAAAGGAGGAGTAGGAGAGGCAAAGGCTAGCGGAAATTATGCAGCTGCAATGCTTCCATCTAAAATGGCCAAAGACCTGGGATATGATCAAGTACTTTGGCTGGATCCCTTTGAGTTCAAATATATTCAGGAAGTCGGAACCATGAACATCTTTTTTGTAATGGATGGTAAGGTCATCACACCAATTACAGATGGAGCTATATTGCATGGTATCACACGGATGTCTATTATGGATATCCTGCAAGAAAAAGGCTATGATGTAGAGGAGCGCTTGATAAGCATTGATGAAGTACTGGATGCACACCAGCGGGGAACCCTTACCGAAGTATTTGGCGCCGGCACTGCTGCATTGGTAGCTGCCGTATCTAAATTGGAAATTAAAGGTACAGTAATTGAGCTCGATTGGGAGTCTGCTACGGTCGGACCCGAAGCAAAATCTTACCTCAACGATCTGCGTGATGGAACTATCAAGGATACACGTGGTTGGATACATCCGGTAGAGTTGCCGGTAGTAGAAATATAATACTACATTCGTCGTGGATATTGGATGGTTTGGGCCTAGTCCTATGTTTTGAGGTAGGTATGATTACAACCCGCATTTTTGGCATGCCTTACTACCGCAAAAGAGCATTTTAATTGTAAATCTTTTTATTAGGAATTTTTTAAAAAATTAATATTCAATATATTATATATTACGCAATATCTTAATAGGTCTAATTTCGTCGAAATTATATCCCTTAACTTCTACAGGCTCAAAAATCAATATTTTGAGACCCGTTATTCGATACATTTGCGTATATCGATCCTCGCAAGAA
>JAJRUR010000172.1 GCA_024277695.1 Bacteroidota bacterium
AATTTATGTTTATGTATTGCGTATAATCTTGCTTTTTCTATCATACTTTCATTGCTGCCTTGATCCGGTATTATTGTTTTCTCCTCCATAATATTTATTTACAAAAATACCCTTTTTGATTTAATCTTCTATCTAGCGAGCGCTTTTTTTATTTTATGATAAATGTCGGTATTTTTATAGATACCGCCAAAATCCTCGGAGCCCGGACCATACGCAAATACCGGAATCAAAGTGGCGCTATGTCCTCCGGTAGAGAAGCTGGGCTCTATTTCCGCATAATCGCTCCCTTTGTCTGTTTGTTTTGCGGAAAGAGTGAAACCTCCCGTTTCGTGATCGGCAGTTACGACTACAAGGGTTTGCTTGTCTTGCTCAGCAAAATCCAATGCTGCCCCGATAGCTTGATCAAAATCAGCGGTCTCTGTGATGATATATTGGGCATCATTTGCGTGACCGCCCCAATCGATTTGTGATCCTTCGACCATCAAAAAAAATCCTTGCGGATTATTCAATTCTTGTATAGCTCGTTTTGTAGCATCAGGAAGAAAGCTGCCACGCCCCTCTGTCATTTTGGGCATACCCTTATCTGCCAATAAAAACGCCGATTTTTTATCCGTCGGCATATGTTGGAGTACATCACCATCTGTCCGAATTTCAAATCCTTGGTCGCGGAGTTGTTGGACTAGATTTTGTCCATCTTTTCGATCTTCAAAATATTTCAATCCACCTCCTGCAAAAAAATCAATATCCGAGTGGACAAGTTGCTCGGCGATTTCTTCTTGCATTTTGCGCTGAGCTACATGCGCATAAAAGCACGCCGGTGTCGCATGGGTAACGGCTGAGGTAGAAATAATTCCGGTCTTAAATCCTTCTTGAGATAACTGTTCGACTATAATGGGGATAGATTTTTGATCCAAATCTACGCTGATCGCCCCATTATAACTTCGCCTACCTGTAGCAAATGCCGTAGCTCCGGCTGCCGAATCCGTTATTTTTTCTCGTGCACTGGATGTGTTTATCAATCCGATGTGCTTAAATCGATCAAAATTTATTTTACCGTCGCCATAATAATAGCGTGTAGATAGTTGGGTGACTCCCATTCCGTCCCCGATGAGTAAGATCACATTTTTTACTTGAGGAGTTGACTTTTCTGCTGTCTTCTCCGGGGTAGCTCCGTACTCAGTATTCGGATGTATTTTGGCGGTACAGTTTGCAATGGACAAGAAGAGCAGTGCGTATAATAAATATTTCATCTAGATTTTATTTTTATTCACTTTTTACTTCCCAAAAATTATTTTCTCTATTTTTATCAACCATCCTAAAAGAAGGGTCTATCATAATTGCTTGGATGGGAGAATCGCCGGATTGGACCTTCAAATCATAAAACGGATGTGTCCACGGCCAGTCTTTCATGATCTCATAATGTCTTCCGTACTCTTTATGTTTTGCTCCACGCATGATGCGTAGGGGTATGGTCATCTGTCGTATTTCTCCATTTTGGTATTTGATGAATAGATCTACCGGCATCGGCATTCTACCTAGTTTGGCCAGGACGATGACATCGGTATTGCCCTCTTGATATACCGTATCAATAGCATAATCGGGTAGATCGGTGGTATTGATCCAGTATTGACGATACCAGTCAAGTTGCATTCCTGAGGTCTTTTCCATGACTCTAATAAAGTCTTCATCCGTAGGATGTTTAAATTTCCACTCTTCAAAATATCGAAGCATACCCAGATCAAAAGCCGGTCGGCCAACGATGTACTCCAGCTGTGGTAAAAATATCTTACCCGTAACATAGGATCCTACTCCATATGCGGCATTTGTAGTAAAATGATCTGCGTGTGTATTGAGGGGCTCGGCTCTTCCTGCTTGATTGAAGCGAATATATCCATTGATACTTTCCGCAAATATATTGTCCAAACAGTCACCTTCTAGAATACCTGAGCAGCGTAAGTAATTCATCGTCCGATCCGTGGCATAACTCGCAAATCCTTCATCCATCCATGCATACAGGCTTTCGTTGGTGGCCAGTACGCCCTGATACCAACTGTGCATCATCTCATGTACAGATACTCCAACGAGTGACCGAAGAGAGCGACGACCCGTTATTAATGTAATCATGGGATATTCTATACCTCCATCACCACCCTGAATAAATGTATAGTGATCGTATGGATATACACCAAAATTCTTGTTAGCGTAGGATAGTGCTTTGTCCATGATGGCCGGCAATTGTGGCCAGTATTTTTCAGTAATGGTATCGGGTTGATACAAAAAATGCAGCGTGGTCCCGGATTCGGTTTTTATTACGCGGTGTACATAATCAGGATCAGCAGCCCAAGCAAAATCGTGGACATTTTTGGCCTTAAAGTGCCAGAGTGTTTTTTTCTTCTTTTTCTTTTTCGGTTTTTTTTGTCTGCTGGAGTAGCCATAGCCGATTTCTTCGGCATTGACCAAGCTTCCTGTAGCTCCCAAAATATAATTGCGGTCGATATAGATTTCTACATCGAAGTCTCCCCAATTACCATAAAACTCTCTACCTACGTAAGGTTCAGGATGCCATCCCAGGCGATCATACGCACACATTTTGGGATACCACTGCGACATACTCAGTCGTATTTTCTCGGCATTGTCTCTGCCACTGCGCCTGATCTGCAGAGGCACTTGAGCATCAAACTGCATCTCAAATACGGATGACTTTCCCGGTAGGATAGGGCGGTCTAAAGTGGCTTCGAGGATAGTCCCTTCGATGTGAAATGGGATATCTTGGCCGTCTTGTTGTAGCTTGTGCACATGCTGATACCCAATCTCATGCGGTAGTAGTTTACTGATACGATCTCCCACGCGTCTATCGGTATCCGGTAGAGTCCTCGCACGTACATCCATCATGCTTCCTGGCTGAAAGGCATTGAAATACAGGTGATAAAACACTCTGTACAAAGTATCCGGACTATTATTCTTCAGGGTCAAGCGTTGACTTCCGTCAAAGCGATTGGTCTGCACATCCATATCTATGGTCATCTTATAATCTACTTCTTGCTGCCAATACTGTGCTTGTATGGGCAGGACATAAAACAAGAGTACTCCAATCGCTATGAAAATGTTTTTAACTAACTGCATCAATTTTATTATTTAATTTTTTGAATAGATAACTTGGGTGGGGCCATTTATATTTTAAAGCACAAATAAACAAAAAGATGACGGCTAATAGGACAAAACTACCGGTCATCATTTCGATATCTGTATTGGACATACGAAAAAGTGCCGGTGTCTGAAGTGCAGCGCCTTCGTAACTTACAAAAACTGCACTCATAAAATTCGTCGCAAAATGTACACCGAGGGCCAACTCAAGCGAATCATCCCATAGGGTCATCAAACCTAAAAACATTCCGGCTATGGTATAGTACATCAGCATAGTCCATTTGCCGTATTGATTTACTTCGGGATTCATAATATGTAAGGAGGCAAACAGGACAGAGGAGATGATAAGTGCCAGTATGGGGTATCTAAACCATAGTCCGAGTCCCTGCATCAAATATCCTCTCACGGTCAATTCTTCGAAGCTGGTTTGTAAAGGTAATAATGTGAAGCAGACGAGCAAAAGACCCAAAAACGGTTTCCACTCAAAATTCCAAAGGTAGTCTTGAGGGTTGAGTGCATAGGATATACCTTCGGCGACTAAACTGATCACTAACCAAACTATAAAACCAAAAGCTATTTTTGAATATTGTATGTTGCTAAAGGGAGTAATCAGTGACCTAAAGCTACGACTGTGCAATCGGATAGCGAGATAGATACCTATCATGCCGATGGCAAAGCTCAGTAATAATAATGCCAATCCGAGATTTAGATGAACTCCCAGGATCGACCAATCAGCAGATTTTTGGAATGCATCTAGGAGTTCTTCAGCACGAGAGGCATCTTGTTTCTGCGCACTTATCATGGCCACTACTAGAGCGGGAACTTGTCCTATGAGCATAAAAAGTATTATGAGGGATGTACCTGCTAGGTATAGCCACCAAGTGTTTTTCCCCGTGCAGCTTGCTCAAAAAAAAGCAAAGGTGATTTATTGGATAGATTCATAGTTTACTTCTTGAAGTTGTCGATTTTCACATCGAATAATCCGATTGGGAAATTTTTCAATGATACGATATTCATGGGTAGCGAGCAGTATGCCTGTGTGCTGATGTGCGTTGATATTGCTCAGTAAGTAGATGATTTCGTCTGCTGTTTGCGGATCGAGATTTCCCGTTGGTTCATCGGCTATGATCAGTTTTGGGTGATTGAGAATGGCCCTTCCGATAGATAGGCGCTGCTGTTCACCTCCGGACAAGTGGGCAACCTTACTAGATAGTTTAGTGGCTAATCCGACATCAGAAAGCACCTCGATGATTCGCTCCAAACGCTTTTTAGAAGATCTCCAACCGGTAACTTTGAGCACAAAATCAAGATTTTGACGCACCGTCCAATCTCCAAAAAGCCTAAAGTCTTGAAATACCATACCGATACTTCGGCGTAGATCTGTCTTATCTTTGCGACGAAGTTTGGTTAGATCAAAACCACACACGCGGGCACGACCGCTATAAATCGGTATTTGGGCATATAAGGCTTTGATCAGACTGCTTTTGCCGGATCCTGTCCTGCCTACTAAAAAGCAAAATTCTCCTGCTGATATTTCTAGATGGAGATTCTGTAGTACATTGTCGTGCTTTCGTTTTATGATGACATCTTGAAGGGAAATTATGCTTTCTTTCATCTCAGTAGCTGCGTATAGGTCTCAAAAATAATGATAAATAGCCAAACCATAGCCTTTCGGAGATACATCATACCTTTTCTTAATAGATAAATTGCTAATATTGTGTAATTTAGCCCCATAAAATTATACTAAAGTGTCAAAATTTAGACCATATATCAAATGGATTTCACTTTTGTTATTGCTGGCAGGAGCTTTACTGAAGTACAGCTATAGAGACCTTGATGTAGCTTTGGATACACAACGGATACTCGATAGTCGTATAGAACAGTTAAGACAGCATTTGGCTTCGACCAAGTATATCGATGATATACGGTCTTGGTACCTACAGTCTGGTCCGACGAGTTATATGGATATTCGAGATCTTGATCACTTTGGAAACGGCCTTGATCAATATTTTTTGACCGATGATCATAAAATACTTTTCTGGACAACAGAGGCGGCGTACCCTGATCCTATCCCTAAACTTTTGGCGTCGGACTTAAGTACTTTTTTGCTCGATGATGATGTACTGTATTATGTTGAGGGTAAGCAACTTGAAGAGCAGATAGGTGCAGCGAGCTATGTATTTATCAAAACTCCGATAGCTGCACTGCCTGGACATGCTTACGCCAAAAGTCAAGACCTCGAAATACGCTCTGATGCCAAGTTCAAAATCAAGGACTTCTATGGCAAAGAAGTACCACTTGCTGCTTGTAAAAACTCGGGAAGGTTTTTGGGCTTTATAGCCAATATATTGCTATGGACGGGCTTGCTTCTTGGATTTGCTTACGGTCTTCGCCTGATCAATCTACGAAGGATAGCGCAAGGCAAGCGTATCGGAATTTATTTCTTGTGGTACAGTGTATTTGCTCTGAGCGCCTATGTTTTATTTTATCGCCTTTTTGCATTGCGCCAGCATACTATATGGCTTTTGGCCATAGGTGCTGTCTTACTTGCCTATTTTATCCAAGGACGGCATAAGGCTCAGAGGCCAAAAATAGTAAGCGATGTGGGCAGTGTATTTGTATTGGTTTGTGTTCAGCTCGGTATTATACTTGCCAATGCATATTTTATTTATATTTTGATTCGTGCCGGAATTCTTTCTATCGATCTAAATCGTCATTTATTATTTCAGCCAAAAGCTCTAATCTATTTAACTCTCTTGATGGCATTAGGTCTCGTAAGTACTTTGATCCTTTCTCGTATTACTGCTAGCTACAGACCCAATTTGAAGTCAAAATGGTTCAATCTCTTGGCGGCTTTTGTATCCCTGATATTATTTTATTTTATCTATGATTATTTGTTTTCGGGATATGCTTTGCTTTTTATCTCCATATCACTATGTCTTATCATATTATTGGATTTGTATAGCGACTTTGGACATTTGGGTTTTGCTTGGTTATTTGCCTGGGTCGTATTATTAGGACTGTTTTTTGCTGCTTCTATTTATAGTCTCCGAAACGTAGTAATAGCAAACAAAATATCTGAGGATTTGGAGTATATGCAAGATGAAGTATTTGAGCCTCTAATTCCAGCAGCCCAAATCGATACTTTGATCAAAAAGGATACGCAACTTTTGCAATGGATTCGTCCTGAATTTCCATCTAAAGTAGATGCTCTTTCTTTTAAAAAACGCTTCACAAATTTACTTACTGGAGATGCAGCTTCTTTATCGGAGTCTTTTGATTTTTATTTTTATGACCAAAGGGCTCTTTCATTAGATGCGCAAGACGCTCGCAAGGGCAAATACAAATTTACCAAAAGCTTTGTCAAAAAACTGCTCGAGCTACGACCCGATGATATACATACTTTAAGACCTGATGGCAAAAATATATTTATCAAAACTATTTTTACTCAAAACCCGTCACACCCCTACAGTCCGTTAGTGAGCATCATTACCCAGACTGATATGCGTACTACGGATATTTTTGAGTATTATGATTGTACGCCATATTATGAAGGTGTACCGATATTCCAACCGGTAGTTAGTAATAAACTCTATCAGCAAGACGAAAAAAGACCAAACTTTGAGATACTGAAGGATACAATTGTTTTTAATCTCGCCGGAGATCTATCGAATACATCCCTAGTATTGAAACGGCATAGCTTTGCCGCTTTGAGGATACTCTCTTTATTTTCAATGCTTATTGTATTGACATTTATTCTTCTATTCGTATCTTCTATCATGGCTCTTTATATCAAATGGATTCCTCAGCGTTTCAACTTATTTTTAACGAATCGAAAATCTTTACGTTTCAAAATTCAACTTACTATTTTGAGTACCATTGTGGCTTCTTTTGTCGTCATTGCTATTATTACATTGATGTATTACCAGAGCAATTTTGAAAAAAATAACGACAAAAATATCAAGGCTACTGTTCAGCGCCTAATCCAACAATACGATGCGTACGAGCTACTGTCCAAAATCAAGTACAATCCACAGAGCAAAGACCGTCACATTGCTTCTTTTGAGACCATCAATGAAAGTATTCTACAGTTTTATGATGCTGAAGGAAACATGATCGACCCAATTGCTAAAAATAAAAAAGTACATCCTGCCGCTTTTTGGTTGCTCAAAAACCCTTCGAGAGATCTGGTTTTGATATCTGAACCTGAATTGCACTTTTGGCATTTCAAATCCAAAACTGCCTTTTATAAAGTGAAAGACCCAAAATTAAAAACACAAGGAATTATTCAGCTGTCGCCTTCCAATTCTGCAGGGTCCTTTACGCGTGGTATTTCTGATTTTATCAATACCTTGCTCAATGCTTATGTGTTTTTATTTCTGATTACGGGCAGTATAGCTATTTGGCTGGCAGATTCTATCACACGCCCAATCCAAGTACTTGGCGATAATCTGAAAAATCTCAAACTAGGAAAAGAACAAGAACCACTGGAGTGGACACATCAGGATGAGCTGGGAGATCTGATTCAAGATTATAATACTACGGTCAATAAACTTGAAGAAAGTGCCAAACTTATGGCTATCACCGAACGCGAATCCGCGTGGCGTGAAATGGCCAAACAGGTAGCGCACGAAATCAAAAACCCCCTCACTCCTATGAAATTGAGCATACAGCACTTACAGATGGCATCGGATAGAGTAGAAGACCCGGATGTCAAAAAAATGATTTTACGTGTGTGCAATACTATTATCGAACAGATAGACGGATTGGCCAATATTGCAGGCGAATTTTCAAACTTTGCCCATTTTCCTAAACCAAAGAATCAATCAACCCTCCTCAATGAGGTGATCGCTACAGCGCATGACCTGTTCAGAAAAAGGGATGACATGGATATCCAACTTTATGTCCCTATAGACGACATTATTGTATTTGCAGATAAAAATTCGCTATTAAGACTCTTTAATAATTTATTAAAAAATGCCATTCAATCTATACCTGTTGGCCGAAAAGGAACAATAGAAATTAGACTTTATAAAAAAGAAAAAATGGCAGTAGTCGAAATAGAAGATAACGGATGTGGTATCACAGAAGAAATGTATGACAAAGTATTTACACCTAACTTTACCACAAAATCATCCGGTACCGGTCTGGGTTTGGCTATTTCGACCAATATCATCGAAGCGCTGAACGGTAGGATATATTTTAAGACAAAAGTGGATGTAGGGACTGTTTTCTACGTCGAGTTACCCTTAATGCATAAGGACGATAATTTTTCCAATACCCAAAGGGTGAGCCTGGACGGTTTGTAGTAAAACATCTTCTGCTCTATATGTATTTATGATTATAGCCCCATCGGGGCGACCTGTAAAATATAGCAAACACTTACATCCAAATAGGAAAAATAAGTCCTTATTTTCTATTTTATAACGAACAAAACTTGAATGAATAACACAAAAAGTTTAGGATGTGTTTGACCTTAAAACTCAAATCCGTATGAGCTTTTCGTCTAATGTCGGATAGCAGTAACCGGATCCATTTTAGCGGCTAACCAAGCAGGTATAAAACCTGATATCATGCCTATAACTATACTTCCGCCTACACCCAGCAATAGATTAAATGTAGAAATATACATATCAAAACCTAAACCCATAGATAATAATTTCATAGTCACAAAAACAAAGAGCAAGCCAAAAAATCCACCAATCAGACATAGAATAACTGCCTCAATGAGAAACTCAAACAAGATGATATAGCGTCTTGCTCCGAGTGCCTTTTTTATACCGATCAAAGCAGTACGTTCGCGCACGGAGACAAACATGATATTGGCTACACTAAATCCACCTACCAGGATAGAAAAAAAACCGATAATCCATCCCAAAGAAGTCATGGCGCTAAAAACAGAATCAAAAAGCTTGGTAATAATAGATAATGAATTGATAGCAAAGTTATCTTTCTCCTTTGGTTTGAGCAGACGTTTTTTCCTAAGTAGTATAGTCACTTCGTCTTTGACATCTGCTAACTCTACACCTTGAGCAGCTTTTACCTGAAGAGAACTCGCCCAGGGATTATTGGCTTTGAGGTTGGATATTTTTTTGCCTAAATTATAGGATATCAAAACACAAACATCAAAATCCATTGGGTTGACCAAGCTATTCCCTACTTTTTTTGTCACTCCGATGACTTGGAGTTTTCTGCCCCTTAATTTGACAAATTTGCCGATAGCTTCGATATCGCCAAAGAGTTCTTTGGCAACTTCATATCCGAGTATGACTTGGTCAGTTCCTCGCTCATACTCAAAAGATGAATACCAGCGCCCTTTACTGAACTCCACGTTATACACATCTATAAAATTATTAGTTACCGCGAGGATGGGTACATTATTGACTTCGTTTGATTTATACTTTAATCCTTTAGCTCCAATAACAAAATACATCGATACATATTGAGCTAGTTTGCTCTTCTCTTTCAGAAATCTGAAGTCACTATATGATGGGCTAGGGCGTTTCATATATTTCCAAAAATTTTGACCGGGGTCCTCATCCCAAGGAAGCTTGTCGATATAGAGTACATCTTCACCTAGTCTATTGAAGCTCTTACGGATATCAGCCTCTAGCGAATTGACAGCCGAGAGTACCGAAATGATACAAAATATCCCTATGGCTATTCCCAACAGCGATAGCACGCTCCGTAGCTTGTTGGACCATAATTGATGGATAGCTTGTTTGAGTCCTTCAAAAAATATTTTGATGACGATCATAGGCCACAAGATAAGGTCAAAAAACCTGAGCGTGTATATATTTTCGATTATCGACTACCAAATCTCGTCCAAAGGATACGGATTTGATATGCATACACGTAAAATGATTTCTTCAGATCAATCGTTGAGCATAAAACGTAGGGCATCATAGGGCTGTATTAGTGGTCCTGTTTTGTCATAGTCCTTGGTTTTTTTGCCTGTTTGGCTCATAAGTTGATAGACTGCTTCGGGGGTGATATCAGGCCGGATACTTCTTATGAGTGCTGCAAGAGAAGCCACAAAAGGTGTTGCCATCGAAGTGCCGTTCAATGCAGCGTACTTATTATTGGGCATGGTGCTGTATATTTGGACTCCGGGTGCAGCAATAGGACGTTTTAGCTTATTGAGATAATTACTAAAATCAGAAATATGCTCTGCCGGATCCACTGCCGAAACAGTGATAGCTCCGGGTACATTGGCAGGTGTATATCTGGAAGCATCATCGGATGCATTGCCACCGGCAACTACAAAAATTACGTTTTTGGACTTACCGTATTCAAATGCCTCTTTATAGGCTTGCTGTTTTTTGTCTGAAGATACACCGCCTAAAGATAGGGAGATGACATCAGCACCGGCATCGATGGCTTTGATGATGCCTCGGATAATCATTTGTTGTGTACCTATGCCATATGCATTCATCACCTTAATAGAAGAAATGTTGACATAATCTGCTGTAGGCAAAAGGGATGCAATCCCTTTGTGGTTATTGCTCACAGCTCCGGCTATTCCCGCACAGTGGGTGCCATGTCCATTAGTATCTGTATCGTACACTTTGTCTATGGATTGATAGTTTTGTGCTATATCTTCGTGCCGTGCATCTATGCCACTATCGAGTATGAAGAGTCGGGTCTTGCGCTTAGGCTTGATCCGGTTCTTGATAAGCAGTCGATGCAATGCATCCATTTGTAATAGTTCGTAATACCATTGGTTTTTGATTTCAGGGTCATTGGCCCAGGTCGGAGTTTTCTTGCGTTGGAGGGCATCGGTAACTCTTGGATCGAGTTGCATCTGTTCGTTCCACTCTACTACTTCAAATGCAGCACTTCTCTCCAGAATTGCTTTTATTTTTTTGGTTTGCAATTCGTAGTTGATCGGTATGTTGATAAGGTAGTAATCATCTAAGGCATGCTCCTCTGTACGATGTTCTACAAAAGCCGGCACGAGTTCTAGCTTATAAGCTTTCAGACTTTCTATTTGCTTGGGATCGATCCCCTGTGCTATTTTTACAAGAAGTTCTGCATCTTTGGCTATAGCCGGAGTATCTACATAGTCTAGAGCCATCCGATCTATGGAAAGCTTGGCAGCAAAACTCAGCGTCACAATCACAAAACTCAATGGCAGTAGTACGCTCTTAAACCTAGAGCTTAGATGGATAAGCAATCCTGCTAGCCCCACGACAAATACCTCTGCCGCCGTAAATAACCATCCCATATCATTGCTTAGAGAGCGGTACTTCCAAAGCAGGCTCGTGACCATAAGTACAAAACTGACAAAAAATACTTTTCTGAAAAATGCAGCTACACGATCACCGTCCTTAAATCTAAACCAAAGCAATAAACTGATGATAGAAATCATCATAAAAAGCAAATCAGGGATCAAAATATTAAACATTATAGTACATATCTTAGTTTCTACAACAAATTAAACCAATTGCGCGTCCTATAAAGTTTCTTTTCGACGAGCATATGAATATATTCTACTTAAAACATATTTTTATTCAATAAAACAAATTATGGCAGAGAAAGTAAACAAATGTGTAATTATCGGTGCCGGACCGGCAGGATATACAGCGGCGATTTATGCAGCAAGAGCAGGACTTAACCCCGTAGTATACACGGGAGAACAACCCGGTGGACAGCTTACCATAACGAGTGATGTTGAGAACTATCCCGGATATCCGGATGGTGTCTTAGGTCCTATGATGATGGAAGATTTTCGCAAGCAGGCAGAGCGCTTTGGTACGGAGGTGATTTATGAAAAAATCGAAAAAGTAGATTTTAGCGGACCTATACATAAATTGTGGACGCAAGGTGGTGATGAAGTATTGGCGCATTCGGTAGTCATCGCCACAGGAGCTAGTGCTAAATGGCTCGGTCTGGAATCTGAAAAGCGCCTTACAAATTTTGGAGTATCAGCTTGTGCAGTATGTGATGGATTTTTCTTTAAAGGGATGGATGTAGCAGTCGTCGGTGGGGGAGATACAGCTGCTGAGGAAGCACTTTACTTGTCCAAATTATGTCCAAAAGTACATCTGCTCGTTCGTCGTGATGAACTCAGGGCTTCTAATATTATGCAGGAGCGCATCCGCAAAACAGAAAACATCATCGTACACTGGAATACAGAGACGGACGAAATATTGGGCGAAAAAGAGGTAGAGGCTGTCCGCGTGAAAAACAATAAGACGGGTGAGATATCAGAAATACCGATCAAAGGCTTTTTTGTCGCTATCGGCCATAGACCAAATACAGAGATTTTTAAAGAATGGCTGGATATGAATGATGCAGGATACTTGATTACCAAACCGGATGTGACGGCTACCAAAGTAGCAGGTGTTTTTGCTGCCGGCGATGCACAAGACTATATCTACCGTCAGGCAGTTACAGCAGCCGGTACCGGTTGCATGGCAGCTCTGGAGTCTGAGAGATACTTGGCAGAAAAAGGAATCGAATAGTATCTGAATATTTCTTATCATTGTATTAAAAAATTAATCCAATGTCAAAGAACAATACATCTAGATTCAGAACAGGAGTACTTTTTGGGGATGAAGTTACAGAGCTCTTTCGCTATGCCAATGAGAACAATTTTGCTATTCCCGCAGTCAATGTCGTAGGCACTAATTCTGTAAATGCTGTCCTGGAAACTGCTGCCAAAATACAGTCGCCGGTGATTATTCAATTTTCTAATGGTGGTGCTCAATTTTTTGCCGGCAAGAGCCTACCCAATGATCGACTGCAAGCTGCTGTTATGGGTGCTATCTCCGGAGCCACCCACGTACATTCTCTAGCCAAAATGTATGGTGTCACTGTCGTCTTGCATACGGACCATTGTGCCAAAAAAATATTACCTTGGGTGGACGGGCTGCTAGATGCCGGTGAAAAATTCTATGCCGATCGTAAGTATCCACTCTATAGCTCACATATGCTAGACCTCTCCGAAGAGCCCATCGAAGAAAATATTGGGATTTGCAAGAAATACCTTCAACGGATGGATGCCATAGGCATGACCTTGGAAATAGAACTGGGAGTAACCGGTGGAGAGGAAGACGGCGTAGATAATACGGACGTAGATAGCTCCAGGCTCTACACTCAACCGGAAGAGGTCGCTTATGCTTATGAAGAATTGACCAAAATATCAGAACGCTTTACCATAGCTGCCGCTTTTGGAAATGTCCACGGTGTATATAAACCGGGAAATGTCGAACTTAAGCCCATTATACTCAAAAACTCTCAAGCTTTTGTCCAAGAAAAGTTTAACTTGGATTCGGACAGACCGATCAATTTTGTCTTTCACGGTGGTTCAGGTTCTTCTAGAGATGAAATAAGACAAGCTATTGATTATGGCGCTATTAAGATGAATATCGATACGGATATGCAATGGGCATTTTGGGATGGTGTCCACGCATATTATAAAAACCACAAAGACTACCTACAAGCGCAAATCGGCAACCCCGACGGAGATGACAAACCCAATAAAAAGTACTATGATCCCCGTAAGTGGTTACGCTTAGGTGAAGAGTCTTTTGTTAGAAGACTCGAGCAAGCATTTGAAGACTTAAACTGTGTCGGACGAAATCGCTTATAATCCAATTGCGCAAACAAAATTGATCGATTTATCTACCCCGTATCGTATCGGTATTGTGTTTATTTTTTGACCAATATTTCGGTCAAGACACCTCTTCTACTCCGGATATGAAGAAAATACATGCCGCTGGTGAGGTATGAGATATCTACGAATTGCGTGGGGCCGGGATAGGGCTTGCTCACCAAGACTACTTTTCCTGACAGATCGGTTATTTTCAGTTCGGTGATCAGGGATTGATCACTCCATTGGACAGTTAGTTGATTATCTGTGGGATTTGGATGGAGTATAAGTTTTGGGCCGGATATTTCCTTTACTGCGCTTGGAATATCCATCTCAAAATCAGCAGAGATAAGGTAGTGATCACTTGCTAGGTCATCATTACGTAATAGACCGTATTGGTTGAGTAATTCAGATGAAAGTTGAGCAGTATTTAGGCCAAAACTATTTTGCAGTATCAAGACGGATCCGGTATAAAATATATAATCCAGCCATCCCGCTCCGAAGGAGCTAAAATTATTGAGCCACGTATGCGCAAACGGGATACCGGTCTGCATGATGTACGCCATCTCTATGTTCGAGTCATCCCAATCCGGCTCAAAATCTGATCCGTAGATGGTTTCAGTTTTGATATCACCTCGTAGGATTGTCTGTCGCTGCCGCACATCTCCTACAAAATTCATATCACCGGCTATAATGATAGGGGTCTGAAAGGCAATCGGTATATCCGAATTTTCAGCTTTTGACTCTCGGACAAAACCCATGATACGATCCACTTCTGCCTGGCGGTCAGTGTTGTTGCCACAGCAGGGCAAATGTGTATTGATGAGCAGTAGTTTTTGTTCCGGTAGTTGTAGCAAAAAAGCCCCATTCCCATCAATGGGAGTAGAGGTCAAAATTGGGTATTTGCTGCATGTGATAATGTCCGGATTGACCTTGTCACATTGCCACATCTTATCATCTTGGAGCGGCATCCAGTCTTGGAGTAGCTGACTTACCGCTTGAGCACCATGATCGTAAATCTCCTGGAAAGCGATAATATCCGGTTGGGTGGCTTGGAACAATCTGCGAAACTTGTCTTGATACTCCGGATCAAATATCTGATCGCGCAAGCAGTTCAAACTACTGACTCTAATATGCTTGGAGTCTTTCTTGTCCAGGCTAAAATCGGGGAGTTCATTATCAAACTCCTCCATAGAGTAAGTTAATAGTCCGGAGCTGGGAATTTGATCTCCGTTAGAACCATCTTTGACCAAGACATGAATAGTAGAACCCAAGTTGACGGTTCTACCCGAAAGGAGATTGTTTCTCCTCAGTGCTATTTCAAATCGATTGGATGTCACTGTAGGTATAGAGACCAAACCCAGGTCATTGTGATAGATATCTGAGCTAAAATTTGAAAAATACACTCTGCCGATGCGCTGCCCAAAATTGAATTGTAGTTCCGCACCTATGCCTTCAATGGCTCTGCCTGTATTTGGATTGGCATCCGTGTCGATGTAGAGAGTGATATTGTTTTGCTCTTGAAGATTAATCTCTTCTTGGAGCTTTAAGTCGATAAATAGAAAGTTTTCGTCATTGGCTATAGCCAAATGGATGAGTTCCTTACTGCCGAGTGGTGCATCATCATCCGCATCGATATAGCGATCTTGCTCTGCCCATTCGTCAAACTGTTCGTCTATCCATAATTGCGCATGCGTGGCGTAGTGCATTATTATTAGAAAAAAAAGAAAACAACTTGAACGCATGATGCCCTATGGATAAAGTATCTAGTTATAAAAACAATTGCAAAAAAACTATGCAACAGTACGCAGTACTTCAGCTACCTTATCTGCGGCTTCTTGAAGCAAAATCGCAGACTGAACCTCTAAGCCGGACTCGTCTATGATTTTTTTGGCAATATCGGCATTAGTACCTTGTAATCTAACGATGATGGGTACATTTATATTACCCAAATTTTTGTAGGCATCCACTACACCTTGGGCTACACGATCACAACGTACTATACCGCCAAAGATATTGATCAATATAGCTTCTACACTTGGATCTTTCAGTATGATTCTAAACGCTTGTTCGACGCGTTCTGCATCTGCCGTACCTCCCACATCCAGAAAATTTGCAGGCTCACCTCCGGAGAGTTTGATGATGTCCATGGTAGCCATGGCAAGTCCGGCTCCATTGACCATACAGCCTACATTGCCATCGAGATTGACATAGTTTAGACCAAATTTTTTGGCTTCGACCTCTGTAGGATCTTCTTCAGAGATATCGCGCATAGCCGCCAAGTCAGGATGTCTGAATAGAGCGTTATCATCGATTGTTACTTTACAATCTACAGCGATGATCTGATCTTCGCCCGTATGGAGGCAGGGATTGATTTCAAAAAGTGAAGCATCAGAACCAACAAAAGCCGTATAGAGTTTATGGACAAATTTGGTCATTTCTTTGAATGCTTGACCATGAAGACCGAGATTGAAAGCAATCTTACGTGTTTGAAATCCCTGCATACCGAGTGTCGGGTCGATATACTCTTTGTGTACCAGTTCGGGAGATTCTTCTGCTACTTGTTCGATATTCATTCCACCTTTGGTAGAGTAGATGATGACATTCTGTTTTCGCTCACGATCCATCAAAATACTCATATAGTATTCCTTGCAAGAATCAAAATCAGGCTTGTAAGCATCTTCGGCTATGAGGATCTTACGTACTAGTTTTCCTGCGCCATCAAGCCCACCAGGGGTTTGAGGTGTTTTGAGCATCATGCCGAGTATCTGACCGGCTACCTGCTGGAGTTCATCTTCATTTTTTACGAGTTGGACTCCACCTCCTTTGCCACGTCCTCCGGCATGTATCTGTGCTTTGACAATGGCTACATCAGACCCACTTTGTTCTCGGATCTTATGATATGCTGCAAGGGCTTGTTCAGTAGTTTCTGCGACATATCCGCGCTGAATATTTACACCATATTGCTCTAGTATTTGTTTTCCTTGATACTCGTGTAGATTCATAGTTTGTTATTTAGAGTCACAAAGATACAAACAAAGCGGAGACAAAAGGATATTTTATATGTATAAAACTAATCATATTAGGTTCTGATATCTACAATGCTACTGTCCGGATGAAATAGCATTATGCTAAGGAAATTTTAACAAGCTTTTAGGAAGATCGAAGTGACTTTTTCTGTTTTCTACTAAATGCTATCATTTATGTCACTATAATAATCCTTGGTATGAAAACTTTTACACTTTTAAGCTGGATCTTATGCATTTCTTTACTGGTACTATCATGCCGGTCTCCGAATAAACTGCTCCAAAAGCAAAAGTATGATGAAGCCATAGAAAAGGTCATCAAACGGGTACGTAAGGGCAAGGCGATCGATGTCGAATGGAGGGCTGCACTGGAACAGGCTTTTGCCAAAAGGATTCGTAGAGATATGAAACAAATCGCTCGACTCAAAAGGAAAGCAAGACTGGGTGACTGGGATAGGGTATATCAGATAGCTAGTGATATCGAGTCGCTCCAAGACATGATCGACCCATACCTTCCAATCTATGATACGGATGGCAGTCCGGCGCAATTTAGTTTTGTAATAACGGAGCCAATCCTGCAAGAGGCTGCACAAAGATCTGTACAACAGTATTATGCAGCTATCCAAGATGTGCTTAGTGCAGCCAAAAAAGGTGATAAGCAGAAAGCCAGAAAAGCATTATTTTATATAGCCAAGATAGGACGGTACGATGAGAATTATCGCGATATTCATAAACTCGGTATATTATTGGAAGAGCTCGCACTCACCAAAATTAGCTTTAAATTAGAAAATAGGGCAGGAGTGTTTTTGCCGGCTGTTCTAGCGAGTGCACTGGACGGATTTTATCCGGATGAGCCATTGGACCCCTGGATAGTAATCGATCCACTGCCGATAGAAAAACGCCAATATGATTATGAGATCAGCTATCAAATCACGGAGATCGATGTAAGTCCTGAACACTTTGAACAAACCGTAATCGATGAAATAAAAGAACTCGAAACGATCGAATATAAAAAAGATGCTTGTGGCAATTATATTTTAGATTCGTTGGGACAAAAAATAGAGATCGTCCTAGTAGAAGTCGTAAGAGCTCGTGTGCTGAAAGTTTTTCAGACCAAAGAGGCATTTATGAACGGTATATTGGAAGTTCGAGATCTGAATTATAATCGATGGATTCTGTCAGAGCCTGTACAGTCAGTATCTGTATTCGAAAAAGAGAGCTGTACTTTTGAAGGAGATGAGCGCGCACTTTCTGATAATGTCCGCATTACAGGACCTCCAGTAGATTTTCCAAGTGATGAGACCATGATGTTGCAACTTATAGATAGGCTCAAACCGGCTATTGGGGATCGAATAGGTCAATTGGATCTGGCCAATACTTCCTACCAATCTGCAGCTTACACTCTAGAGGACTAAGAGATCATAGTTTATACAAAAAGTTAATGAGGATCAGCATATTCATAGCTCAAGAATCAAAGCTTATACTTAAATTTGCAAAAAAATGAATCGTAGGCATATGAGATTAGTTTTCTTTTGGATACTTATGGTAGCTATTGCGTGGTCAGCTCTCCGTCTCACAGTAGTGGAGCCTAAAGATCCTGTCCAACTGGGTCAAGCTTTGTTTAGTGATCCAATTTTGTCAGAGGATAGATCGATAAGTTGTGCCAGTTGTCACATACCTGAGTATGCTTTTTCGGATACTACGGCATTGAGCAAAGGTGTCCACGGTCGGCTCGGTGTACGGAATACGCCATCAGCTATGAATCTTCTTTCTCGGAGTCATTTTTTTTGGGATGGTCGTGCTGCTACGCTCGAAGCTCAAGCTATCGGACCTATCGAAAATCCTGTAGAAATGAACTTACCCATCGACTCAGCGGTAGCAAGACTCCGTGCAGATGCTCGATATAGCAGGTGGTTTATGGAGATATATGACGAAGAGCCCTCAGTGCATTTGCTTACATCAGCTTTGGCAGCTTTTGAGCAAAGTTTAGAGACGAGTTCAGCATATGATCGATATATGGCGGGCGATGAGGATGCAATTTCAGAATCTGCAAAGCGCGGGATAGAGATTTTTAATGTAAAGGGGCGTTGCTTCGAGTGTCATTTTGGACCGGATATGACGGGTGATGAATTTAGAAATATTGGACTCTATGATGAGATAAAATACAAGGATAAAGGACGTTTTGATCAAACAAAAAATCCGGAAGATCTCGGGAAATTTAAAACCCCCGGATTGCGCAATGTCGCTGTCACAGGTCCCTATATGCATGACGGTTCTTTTGAGACTCTGGCTCAAATCATAGATTATTATGACCGTCCGGCGCATTTTCTTCCGCATAGTATGGGGCGGGATACAATCTTTAATACAAATCTCGGGTTGACAGATCAGGAAAAGCTCGATTTAGAAGCTTTTCTTATAGCGCTTACTGCAGATCAGTTTGTGCACTTACTGGATTGAAGTATAACTCCACCTTAAACGCTGTAACACTAAGACTAGTAGATTATTATTTTCTTTAGTGCTAAGAGTTGCTCATTGTAAAATTGGATGATATATACACCTGTAGCTAGATATTCTACCGGTATATAGATCTGATCGATAAGTGTTTTTCTTTGCTCATAATGTATGGAACCCTTTAGATCAATGATGCGCAGTTGACCTTGGAGGATCTGGTCACCAAGATTGGTCAAATGAACGAGCTTAGCTCCAATTCCATAAGATATGGAGATTGGAGGATCTGCATTGGTTTTAGGAGTACAGATGTCTTGTTCGAGTAAGCCCGGGCGGTACTGTTTTAATACAGATTGGATTTTATCTGCTTGCCCGATGGTAAAAAACAAGGAACAATTGTCGTCGGTAAAGTCCATATGGTTTTGGTACATATCCGGTGAGTTACACGATATCATAGTACCGAAAGGACATCCGCTATAGGCCTGTGCCTGTGGTGGAGTATCTTCTATTCCGTCATCATCAGCACAATTGGGATTATTAAATGATCCCCAAATATGTCGCAACCCAAAATAATGTCCCATCTCATGTACTAGTGTTTTGCCCTGATGAAATGGCCTATTTTGTTGAGCAGAACCAATATTTCCGATATAACTCGGGTCTATAATTATTCCCTCCTCTTCCGGAAAATCAACTTCACCGGGGAAAGTAGCATATCCTGCAAATCGATTGGATACTGCGATCCAGACATTGATATATCGGCTGGGGTCCCAAGCATTGGATCCGCCGAACTCATCATAAAAAATCGAAGTGCGACCGCGGACTTTTTTATCTGCCAAGAATGCTTCTTCTGCATATCTACGTAGGATGCCATCTGTAGGGACACCTTCCGGATCTCGATCAGCCAAACAAAACCGCAGACCGGGCTTAGCTGCATAATCTTTAAAAATATCCAATATCGCTGTGGATGCCTGAGTACCGGATGCAAATGCCCCGTTGAGAATTTCAACTTGTGAGCGTATCTGCTGATCTGTGATATTTTCTTCATCTTCATGCCAAACGACATGAAACACAATCGGTATTACTACATCTGTTCTCAAGCTGAGTTGATCACCATCCTGTAACTGAATAGGTCTTGACACATCACTGGAGCATCGTACGCGTATCTGAGCCTGACTTCCGGCTAAGACAATATGGAACATCAATACAAACACCAATTTCATGTGATTACAATTATTTGCTTTGAAATAACCAAACAGCTATTTTTCAATCATAGCAAAGATACTTATTTGTTGCAGTATTCTCTAATAATCCATGGTTTCGAGATCCAATAGTGTTATTTGGCCTGAATCTCACCGCCGCAACTCGATCCGGATCCGGCTGTACATCCAAAGCAGTGCTGACCGATAGCGATGGTTCTTTGGGAGAGGCTATAGCTATCAAAATTGTTGATATGATTTTGATTTGTCTGTACCTTCAGATCGAGCATCTGATTAAAGTCACAATCATATAGAAAACCATCCCAGCTCACCGAAATGGTAGTACGACACATCAGACCATCGATCGTGGCTGGATTAAAAGCTTGGACCAGCTCAGCCATATAGATTTCATAATTGCCACTCTCGATCAGATACTCCAAAAATCGACTGATGGGAAGGTTAGTGATTGCATAGAGTTTATTGAAGGATATGCGGTAGCGACGGAACAACTGCCTCTTAAACTCAGCTTCTAACTGGCATTGATCTCCGGGCAGAAATGCTCCGGTCGGATTATATACCAAGTCCAGTTGGAGTCCGGTACCTTCGATACCGTATCCTCGTTCATTTAGTTGGATTAGCGATTTGATGCTATCCTCAAATACACCATCTCCTCTTTGCCGATCTGTTCGATTTTTGCTGAAGTAGGGTAGGGAGGATATTACATGTACTTGATGTTGGGCAAAAAAATCAGGAAGATCCTTATACTTTTTATTCGCTTGAATGATCGTAAGATTGCAACGATGCATCACCTCGACACCGAGACTTCTACACTCTTGGACAAACCATCTAAAATGGACATTCATCTCAGGTGCACCTCCCGTAATATCTACTTTGGGTATATTATGACGATCTAAGATTTTCAGACAGGTCTCCAAGTCTGTTTTTGACATTTGTTCTTCCTTGCGATCAGGTCCTGCATCTACGTGACAGTGTGCACAAGTTTGGTTACAGAGTTTACCGATATTGATTTGTAAAACTTCGATTTTGGCAGGTCGGATAGCATCAAATCCTGCTCTGAGCAACGCTCTGTCAAAACGATCGATTTCTCCTTTATCCACTCGCTCCAATTCGTTGAGTACTTTGAGCTGATAAAAACCATCAGACAGTTTATTTACTCTTGATTTTAGTGACTTTGTCCTTTGTTTTATCGACATCTTGATATTACATAGTTAATTTATTGACTTGATTCATCATCTGTACACTGAATACTAATGAAGCACCACTACGGATAGCCGCAGCAACATGGACAGCTTCCATCATTTGCTCTTCATCCGCTCCCTTTTTAAGGCAATCCGTTGTATATGCATCTATACAATAAGGACACTGAACTGTATGTGCTACCGCTAAGGCAATCAATGATTTTTCACGCTGCGTGAGTGCTCCTTCACTGAAAACCTCCTCGTAATAATCAAAGAACTTTTTACCCATCTTTTCCTGAAATTTGCTGATCTCGGCAAATTTCTTTAAATCAGATTTCTTAAAATAATTTTGTTCTTCCATAGACCGAAGTATTTTTTTAATAAATACATATTCACAAATGTATATAAAGCAAATATAGTATGACTTTGTTTAGATCAATCTATGTTGGATTTGTAGTCTATAAGACATTTAATCGTAGTAGCCCGTTGTATAAATTTATTTTTCTCAGAACCATTCATAACTTTTTGCGTTGAGTAAACAATCATCATGCATCAAAAAGCTCAACCAAAAGTAAGACTAAATTACCGAGTCTTTGATACCATAGATAAGGCCTTAGAAGATTGGAAGCAAGTATTCCACGAGAACTTATTCTTGAAACCATCCTATCTTCGAGCATTGGAGAAAGCTCTCCCCGATGATATGCAAGTGTTTTATATGGTGACCTATCATCGACAAAAACCGATGGGGCTCGTCTATTTTCAACTCAAGCGCTATGTAACTTCGGAAAGTCTCAAAAGAAATGATACAGGTTTTTTCTGCACGCTGAGTCGTATTATGCGAGAGACTTTGGGCAAAATAGAAGTCAAGCTCCTCGTAGTAGGAAATCTCCTGCTGACAGGTCAAAATGCTTTTACTTGGGATGAACGTCAGATCGATCAGTCCGGCTTTTTGGAGTTACTCGTAGATATCCTAGACAGTAAGCCCAAGGAGTTAGCGCCCTATGATGTCGTTATGTATAAGGACTTTGCACAGCCAAACCACTTAAAGAAACTAGGCGCATTTCAGTTTACTATCGATCCGTCCATGCATATATATCTGCGACAGGAATGGAGTGATTTTGATGATTACTTACAAGCCCTAAATTCTAAATACCGCATTCGCGCAAAGCGTGCAGCAAAAAAATTGGGCAATGTGAGCAAAATACGTTTTGAATTGGCAGATATCAAGCAGTATCATCAACAAATCTTTCAACTCTATACAGCTATCGCTACACAACAGGCATTTAACATAGTCAATCTAGATCCAAGGTATTTTTATGCACTCAAACAATCTCTCGGAGAGCAATACCAATTTGTGGCATATTTTGATCAGGATAAGATGATTGGGTTTTATTCTTATATCTTGGATGGAGATAGCCTAGAAGCCTATTATGTAGGACTGGATCATGCCCATAATACACAACGACAACTATACCTCAATATACTATTTGACTTCATCAAAGAAGGCATCCGACACAATGTGCAGTGCATCGCTCTCTCAAGGACTGCTCTTGAGATCAAAAGTTCGGTAGGGGCAGTACCTCGTGATATGTACTGCTATCTGCGACACAACAAAAAATGGGGACGTGTGGTACTCCCTCATTTAGTTAATTATTTCAAACCCAAAGTAGAATGGAAAGCGCGTAGCCCCTTCAAATCCATTTCAGAATAGCCCAAGATCTTGGCGCATAGCTCAAACCAAATCACTATCCTTCCACTCTCTTCTTAATTGAGGTATCTCGTCCAAATCTATTTCATCATCCGGTAGCTCCAGTTCATCATAATGCCTCCGCATCCTGTTCCATTCGCGCTCGTATTCTTCTTGCTCCCAAGCCTCATCTGCAGGTCCCAAACCAGGCAACCCAAATACCGTAAAGTAATGTACCAATAGTCCGATAGCCCAACTCGCTGCCGGATACTGAAACCACAATGTATCGGAAGAAAAAATATTGAGAATGAACAAGCCTAAACTCACACCGACAAATGCGTACAAATGCTTGTAAAATCCTTTTTTGCGTCTTACTCGACGCGCTATGGGGTCTCGATTTCTCATATAGAGATCAAATATATAATATTCCATCTAAAATAAAGCACCTAAGCCTTTTAGTGCTTCTAGACAGATATCAAAAATATATCACAACGAACAAGGAGCTTTACTCCACAGAATATCGACAAAACGACGCCAACATATAAAACAATTTGACCATCTTTGTCATTTAGAGAAGTTATAATGAGCAGATCAAAACAACAGTTGGACAAAAGCAAAATGGTCAAGCCCTCCGAGCTCAAAAAGCTTTTTGCCATCTTCGCCTTTATACGTCCCTATCGTGGATACTTTTTTGCAGCGCTCACCTTACTCATCTTGGGAAGTACCTTGTTTATGGCTTTTCCTGCCCTGGCCGGCGAACTGGTCAATGTAGCTCAAGGCAAATCTCGTTTTGGTCTGACTATCAATCAGATTGGACTTATATTTATTTTTATACTTCTTGCACAGTCGATTTTTTCATTTTTTAGAACCATTTTTTTTGCTATAGTAAGTGAAAAAGGGATGGCAGATGCCCGCAGAAAATTATATGCCAAGCTGATCGGCCAACACATCGAATTTTATGAAAAACGGCGAGTCGGCGAGCTCACATCTCGCATTACTGCAGATATAGCACAGATGCAAAGCGTCATATCCATCACACTGGCAGAGTTTTTACGACAGTTGGTCACACTGATCGTAGGTATAGTGATTTTGTTTTGGCTTACGCCAAAACTCACCATCGTCATGCTGATGGTGCTGCCTGTAAGTGTCGGACTCGCTATGTTTTTTGGACGGTATATAAAAAAATATGCCAGAACTCGACAAGACAAACTTGCAGACTCCAATACCATCGTTGATGAAACTTTGCAGTCTTTTTCCGTTGTCAAAGCATTTTCTAATGAACGATATGAACTGAACAGATATTCGCGCTCGTTAGATGCGATTGTGGATATTTCGTTAAAATTTGCAAAAATTAAAGGTGCTTTTTTTGTCTTTCTCATCAGTATCTTGACAGGGTCTATATTCTTTATACTTTGGAAAGGTGCCCTTTATGTTCAGCAAGGGATTATTCCGGCCGGTGATTTGCTTTCTTTTATATTTTATAGTGGTCTGATGGCTGGTGCCTTTGCAAGTTTGGCCAATTTCTATGCCGTGATGTCCGGTGCCGTAGGTGCAACAGAGCGTGTCATCGAATTGATGCATAGCAATCCCGAAATCGACCTTATGCAGGATGAACCTTCTGGTACTCTGGCCCCTATAGCCGGAAATGTACGTTTCGAACAAGTAAATTTTTCGTATCCTACTCGAGAGGATGTACCCGTACTGAAGGGCATCAATCTCGATATCCGTCAAGGAGAAAAAATTGCTTTGGTGGGTGCGAGCGGAGCCGGCAAATCTACTATTGCATCTTTACTGCTCCGGCTATATGATGGATATAAAGGTGACATTCTACTGGACGGCCGATCTATTAAAGATTATCGACTGGTCGATTATCGCAGATACTTTGGTATTATACCACAAGAGATCATACTGTTTGGAGGCAGTATCAGAGAAAATATCGCTTATGGCGACCCAAATGCTTCATTTGACCGCATAAAACAAGCAGCACAACGTGCCAATGCCCTGGATTTTATCGAAGCTTTTCCTGAAAGGTTTGAGACCATCGTCGGTGAGCGCGGGGTAAAACTCTCCGGCGGTCAGCGACAGCGTATAGCTATAGCACGTGCCATACTCCGAGAACCCAAAATTTTGATCCTGGATGAAGCTACTTCAGCTCTTGATGCAGAGTCCGAAAGCCAAGTCCAAGCAGCTCTCAACGATTTGATGAAAGGGAGGACCTCTATCATCATCGCCCACAGACTCTCTACCATACGCGATGTAGATCAGATCTATGTCCTCGATCACGGTATTATCGTAGAGAGTGGTACACACGACGAACTCATAGCACATAACGAGGGGATCTATCGACAGCTCAATAAACTACAACTGCAGGACCAAAAGCATAGCACATGATATCACTGGTACCATATACTACTTTTGCCGTGCAGGCAATGGCCCAACGCATCTTGCATATCACAGATCCGAAACAGATCCCTTTCGGATCCAAGTCTGACGCTTTGATACTTGGAGGAGGGAGCAATATCCTTTTCCTAAAAGACTATCCCGGCATCATCCTCAAGAACGAAATCAAAGGCCGACAAATCATTCATGAGACAGCAGAAGAAGTCATCATCAAGTTCGGTGCCGGAGAAATCTGGCATGAAGTCGTACTGTGGACACTCGCCCAATCTTATGGCGGACTCCAGAATCTCTCCTTGATTCCCGGTACTATCGGTGCCGCGCCTATTCAAAACATTGGAGCTTATGGCGTAGAATTTAAAGAAGTGTTTTATTCTTTAGAAGCCTATTCTATGGATAGTGGTAGGTATCTGTTGATGACATCTGAGGACTGTCGCTTCGGTTATCGTGACAGTATATTTAAGCATGCATTAAAAAACAAAGTATTCATAAGCTCGGTCTCCCTGCGATTGACCAAAACCAAACACCGAATCGATACTGCTTACGGGGCTATCGAAACAGCACTTCGTACCCGAGGTATCGTGCAGCCGACGATCCATGATATTAGTAGTGTAGTATCTTCTATACGCAAGAGTAAGCTCCCTGATCCCGAGCATCTCCCCAATGCCGGTAGTTTTTTTAAAAACCCCGTAGTCTCTTTGGCTATAGCCAATGAGATCAGCAAGCAATATCCTGAACTCAAGGTCTATCCGATAGCTGATCCCAATAAAGTCAAACTTTCAGCAGCTTGGTTAATAGATCAATGCAACTGGAAAGGACAGCGCCGAGGTACAGTTGGAGTCTATGCAAAACATGCCCTGATACTCGTCAATTATGGTCAGGCAACCGGGGCAGATGTTTGGGACCTGGCAGGAGCAATTATACGCTCTGTACAGCAAAAATTCGGGATAGAACTGGAAGCTGAAGTCACGCTAATCTAATCGGGTAATTTATTAGAATGAAGGACTCATATAGCTGTGCTTAATATGACCCCACGAAAAATATTATCTTTGAGCATGTGAAACAGACTTTTGATCGAGCAGGCATCCTCTTTATCATTTTGGGAGGTTTTTTTATAGCTAATGCCCTCATAGCAGAGTTTATCGGGATAAAAATTTTTCAGTTGGAGTCCACTTTGGGTTTTGAACCGCTCCATTGGAAGATATTTGACCAAGATATATCCCTACAGTACACCGCCGGTGTGCTCTTGTGGCCGGTAGTTTTTGTGATGACAGATCTCATCAACGAGTATTATGGAATGAGAGGAGTGCGTTTGTTGTCTATGTTAGCTGCCGGTCTGATTGCTTATGCCTTTTTGATGGTGTTTGGAGCGATTGCACTTGAACCGGCTGCCTGGTGGCGCATCAATTATCAGTCAGCAGGTATTGAGGATATGCAACTAGCGTTTAGCACAGTTTTCGGCCAAGGATTGTTGATCATTATAGGTTCCTTAGTCGCTTTTTTGATCGGTCAACTTATAGATGTATGGGTCTTTCATCAAATAAAGAAGAAAACCGGCGAAAAGACCCTTTGGCTCAGAGCAACAGGATCCACTTTGATATCCCAGCTGATCGATAGTTTTGTAGTTTTGTTTATTGCATTTTATCTCGGACCGAGATTAGTTTCGACCGGAGCAAGCCCCTGGTCTTTTAGTCTTTTTTTGGCCGTAGGGTTAAATAATTATGTGTATAAGTTTTTTATGGCCATCTTATTGACTCCTGTTATATATTTGGCGCATTATATCATAGAGCGATTCTTAGGTAAGCACTTAGCAAGTCAACTCAAGAAACAAGCTTTGAATGCACATACCTAAAGTATGTCTTAAATAAAAACGCATGGAATGAATCAAAATAATCAACAAATCACCCATACAGTATTTATGATCAGGCCGGCATCTTTTGGCTATAATACCCAAACTGCCCAAAATAATGCTTTTCAAGATCATCGTGGTGCCGAAAAATCGGATAGCATCAGTCAGTCGGCTATAGAAGAGTTTGACCGTTTTGTTTTAAAACTACGACAAGCAGGAATACAAGTTCTCGTCGGACTTGATAGCATTGATCCCAAAAAACCGGATGCAATTTTTCCCAATAATTGGATATCCTTTCATCAGGATGGTACAGTGATCACTTATCCGATGCTGGCAGAAAATAGAAGACTAGAACGCAACGAAGATTATATATATACTATAGCACATACGCATCAAGTCAAGCGGCGATATACCTTTGACGAATACGAGCACGAAGGCATGATATTAGAAGGGACGGGAAGTATGGTATTGGATAGACAAAACAAGATCGTTTATGCTTGTCTTAGCCCTAGGACTGATGTGCGCCTGCTCGAAAAATGGTGTGTATTACGCTCCTATGATAAGGTAGTGTTTACAGCCAAAGACAGAAATGGCGTAGCGATCTACCATACAAATGTCCTGATGGCAATGGGAACAGATTTTGTGCTCATCTGTTTGGATAGTATTCCCAATCAACATGAAAAAGATCAATTGGTAAAAAGTTTTAAAAAGACCAACAAGCGAATCATCGAAATCACAGAAGATCAGCTCGAACACTTCGCCGGTAATATGCTTCAGCTTTGTAATACGGATAAAACACCCTATATCGTTATGTCAGATCAAGCATATCAGTCCCTAAGAGCTGACCAAATTTTGGATCTGGAACAATCGGGCAAAATCCTCTTCAGCCCGATATACACCATCGAAAAGTATGGTGGTGGTAGCGCGCGCTGTATGATGGCAGAGGTTTTTCTGCCGGAAAAACAAGCTTCCCATCCACAAACCAACTAATTGAACAATTGAATCGTTATATACTTCATCAAACAGTAGATCAGATGACCAACAAAATACTATTGCTTATCATAGCA
>JAJRUR010000173.1 GCA_024277695.1 Bacteroidota bacterium
ACGGTAAGAAACCAACACCATTTTGCAAACATGGCTTGGTATCTACCCTGAGTTGGATGTCTGACGGATATTATATTGATCTACCTCCGGAAATCTACAACCACAAAAGCTATGATAACTGTACACCTCCCGAAAAATTAAAATTTGAGGCTACTCCGTCTCACTTTACCTGTGATGAACTCGGAAAAAACAAAGTATGGTTTACCGTCATTGATGAGAGTGGCAATCGGAGTACTTGTGAGACGTATATCATCATCCAAGATAATATGGGTATGTGCCCCGATCCCAAACCTTTGACGATCGATGGGAGCATTATGTTCGATAACACTCCGGTCGAAGGTATAAAAATAGCTCTAAATCGAGATTATCAAAATGCACATTCGACCAATGAAAATGGCCATTATTTCTTTGATGATTTGGTGCGGGGTGAGGATTATCTCATACGTCCCTATAAAAACAGAACTGAAGGCTTACTTGATGGTATTTCTTCCATGGATATGATACTACTACTCCAGCATGTCCTGGGTATTCGTCAACTCAAAGATCCCTATAAACTTGTAGCTGCTGATATCGATGGATCCGGTACTGTTTCTGTCCTAGATATTGTGCATCTTAGAAATGCAATACTCGGAGTAATTGATGAATTTCCGAACAATCGCTCTTGGAGATTTATTGATGCATCCTTTGAGTTTGATCCTGATGTGCATGCATTAAAACAAGATTTTCCTGAAACTTATAAAATCAATAGATTCAAAAAAGCCATGAGTGACCTTAACTTTATTGGCATCAAGGTCGGTGATATCAATGGATCCATTATGAATACCATACGACCAAGGACAGAGAAAACAATAGAACTCAATCTGGATCCAATACATTCTACGGATTACTCTACTACTGATATCCGCATTTCTTGGAGTGAGGAATTGGGCTTGGAGGCAGTACAGCTTACATTAGCGTATGACGCAGATGCAATGCAGTTTATGCAAACGCTGTCTGAAGAAGATGGATTATATGGCGTACAGGCCTACGAACTACAACCGGGAATAATCAGAATCTCTTACTTAAAAGACCCTAGTGATGCCGAATCAGTACCTTCCGCAATCAACTTGAGATTTGAACAGCGCAGTTCAGCTACTATAGCGTCATCTGGTTTTTGGCTCAATGATGACCAAATAGAAAATGAGGCTTATGATGCCGGCGGCAACAGTTATCCGTTAAAGATAGCCGGACAAACTCCGATAGCTAAAGTATTCGATCCCGTATTTTATCCCAATCCTGTTTCAGACCAACTAAATCTTGAGTTAGATGCTCAAGATGACGGATTGATGAACCTATTCTTTTACGACTTGACCGGAAAGATACTACGTAATGTACGGGTCCAGGTAAACCAAGGGCATAATCGTCTGACATATTCAGTTGATGATATAGCCGGAGACTATCAAGGGGTGATTATGTATCAACTCATATTGGGAGATAAGATAGCTACTGGTCAGTTGTTAAGAATGAACAAAAATTAAAAAAAGCTATCATTCTCGCTCCCATCCCAAAACCCATACACAAAGAGCCTAATGTAGGATTGACCTGAGAATGAATCTAGAACCCATGATGGAGATGCCACGGGATGGTGGTGTCTCCAGTTTTTGACCGATGGCTAAAAATAACTAGCCCTTTTTACACACACAATTCAAATTGGATTTTTCGCCGAGCTACCACTCTCGGAGATTATTAATATTTCGTACAACGATAAAAATTTGTGAATTATGAAATCACCACTAACAACACAGCAAATGATTGGTTACGCAACTAGTCAACTAAAAAACGGTACCTACTTGATGCTCTTAGCATTCCTGTTGATCAACTCTGCAGTATATGCTTCAGACATCTTTTCTACGGAGAAAACTCTAGCCAAGAGTAGTGCCACACGCATAGCTTTTGAGGATCTGAGCTTAGCAATTGAAGATAATACATCTTCGGCTCCGATGACACTTACTTGTATTGGGGCTATCCAATTATCACTAGACCAAAATGGCGAAGGAGTAGTAACCCCTGATATGGTCATCATATCCGGAGATAAGTCCAACATCAATATCCTCATTAATGATGTAGATCGCGATTCTGTCTTTTGTAGTGATATCGGACAAAATCTTATGGTTACCGCATTAGATACGGTGACAGGACAATCCTGTTGGACCTCTTTACGCGTAGAAGATAAACTTTCGCCTAACATATTATGTGGAGATACACTCTTCTTCTATTGTACCCAAGATCCAAACTCCATTGTTTCGGCTCCGGATAGTGTGTGGGATAATTGTGGTATCGCCAGTTTGGACTCTATAGATTACTATGTGGATTTTGACTGTAGCAATACCTTGTTTGCTGGGCAGACTACTAGAACATGGACGGCAACCGATCCATCCGGGATGATGGCGAGTTGCGATCAGATCATTATGTTTATGCGCCTACCTATTGATAGCGTAGATATCCCAATGGACGATACGCTGTACTGCCCCGTAGCGAGTACTGATCCTTCTGTCACAGGTGAACCCAACTATAATGGACTACCACTCCAAATGTCATGCGATATCGTCTATTGGTATGACGACTCACCTCAGGCAGTTTTATGTGATGGTCAATACAAATTTACAAGAACCTGGACCATCATGGACTGGTGTACCAATGCCATGACCACCGGAAACCAACAAATTATGGTTCTTGATACTACAGGTCCGGTGATACAATGTCCTGACGACCTAACGGTATCGACTACAAGAGATTTATGTAAAACGAACTATGTCCTACCTATGATCCCGGCTATGGACTCTTGCTCTAACGCTCCATTGATGTATAATATTCAAGTAAATACTGTACCGGGGATCTTTCAACCCGGTGATGTAGTGATGCTGGATACGGGTATGCACATGATCACGTATTCAGTATTTGATGATTGTAGAAATGAGTCTGTTTGTAGCTATCAAGTAAGGGTTATGGATCAACAGGATCCGGAAATATCTTGTGTTAACGAGATCGTTCCTATTGGTGTATCCGGAATGAATACGCTTCAGATATCGGATTTTGACTTTACAGCCTTTGATAATTGTATGATCGATAGTATGGCTGTACGACGTATGACAAGTAATTGTGGAAATCCTCAAGATACTATCTTCGGACAAAGCGTAAAATTCTGCTGTGCAGATATCGGACAAAGTATCATGGTTTCCATTTTAGTAATGGATCAGGCAGGAAATCGCAACACTTGTATGTTAGAAGTACAAGTAGTCGATCAATTACCCCCAACCATTACTTGTCCGGCTGATATCACTACAAGTGCCGATCCGAATTCGCCAAATTGTGAGGCAAATGTTACTATCCCACTGCCAACTGTCGATGACAACTGTCCCGACAATCTAACAATCAGTAATAACCAAAATACCAATCAAGCAGCAAGTGGCCTGTATCCTATAGGTACGACCATCGTACAATATACCGTTACGGATGCCGGCGGCAATATGGCTACATGTACGCTCAGCGTCACTGTGGTGGATAGCGTCCCTCCAGTGATTACTTGTCCTGTTGATATAACAGTAGAGTGTATGGAATCTACGGATCCTAGCAATACCGGTACAGCTACTGCAACGGATAATTGTAGCATGCCCCTTATTGGATATACTGATACGAACAGCCCGGGCTCCTGTCCGCAAATGTTTAATATATTAAGAACTTGGATAGCAACGGATCTAGCCGGAAATACTGATACATGTACACAGATGATCGTAATCGATGACCGAACTGCTCCTGTAATTACTTGTCCGACGGATATTACCTTAGAATGTGGTTCTCTAACAGATACTTCTGTCACAGGGGTGGCTACAGCTGTAGATAATTGTGATGGCGCTACCATTACTTTTGTTGATACCGAAGTGCCAGGCACTTGTCCTCAGATGATGACCATCAATCGTTGGTGGTTTGCTCAAGATGCCTGTGGAAATATTGACTCTTGCTTACAGCGTATTGTACTTGATGATACAACACCTCCGGTGATCTCATGTCCCGGGACTACTACCATAGAGTGTACGGACTCTTCTGATCCTGCAAATACCGGCATGGCTACTGCTGTCGATGCTTGTGATGGCGCTACCATTACTTTTAGCGATGCTACTACGCTAGGTGCCTGTCCGCAAGAAATGACTATTACGAGAACTTGGACGGCTACTGATGCTTGCGGTAATGCTTCAAGTTGCAATCAAATAATACAAGTAATCGATACTGTTGCACCTATGATTAGCTGTCCGGCGGATGTCACCATCGAATGCAACGAATCAACAAATCCTGCAAATACCGGTTCTGCTACTGCTACAGATCAATGCGCTACTACAGGTATCACTACCAGTTTTACTGATATACCCGGAGGATTTTCTGCCGGAATCTTAAGAAGGTGGTATGCACAAGATCCTTGCGGAAATATTGATAGTTGTGATCAGCGCATTACGATTACTGATAATACACCGCCGGTGATTACTTGTCCTGCTAACATTAGTCAAATGTCAGACCCAAATGTTTGTGGTGCACAAGTAACCGTACCTCCGCCGGATACATCTGATAATTGTGGTATTACTAGCCTCGTCAATGACTATAATGGTACTAGTGATGCATCTGATTTCTATCCCGTTGGAACTACAACAGTTACTTTTACGGCGACCGATGCGGCAGGTAACTCAGCCCAATGCTCATTTACTGTCACAGTGACAGATCCAATAGCCCCTACAATTACTTGTCCTGCTAATATTTCTCAACCTGCGGATCCAGGTGTTTGTACAGCTGATGTCATTGTGCCCCTTCCCGATACGGCAGATAACTGCATGACGACTACACTGACAAATAATTATAACGGTACCTCCGATGCATCTGATATATATCCTATGGGCATCACAACGGTGATTTGGACAGTAACAGACGTTTCGGGTAATACTGCTACTTGTAGTATGACTATATCTATTACGGATACGGTTGCACCCACCATTACTTGTCCTGCACCTATCACCGTCGATGCAGATCCGGATTCTTGTAGCGCTTTTGTCAATACACCATTTCCTGTGTTTGATGACTTATGCTCACCGGTTAGCTTGACCAATAGCTATAATGGCACCTCCGATGCATCTGATACCTATCCTGTAGGCACGACAGAAATAATTTGGACAGTAACAGATACTGCAGGAAATTCTTCCTCCTGCATGACAAGCGTTACGGTGACTGACCCAATTAATCCGGTGATTACTTGTCCGGCTAACATATCACAAACTGCGGACCTCGGAGTGTGCAATGCTTTTGTGACAGTACCGCAACCGGATACTTCGGACAATTGTATGACGACCACGCTGACCAATGATTACAACGGCACCTCCGATGCTAGT
>JAJRUR010000174.1 GCA_024277695.1 Bacteroidota bacterium
ATATCTTCAAAATCACTACCGGCTACTTTGTATCTTTTTGACAATACTCAACAAGTTTTTAAGGAGTTTTTCTGTCAGATTTTTGATTGCGTTTCGTATTATTCCTGAAATATATTTGCGTGTATGCAATGAACATATTTCACAGGTCGCCCCGCTGGGGCTATAAGCAGGTCGTTCCGCCGGGGTTACAAACAGGTCGCCCCGCAGGGGCTTTTGTTTTTGTCATCTGCTCAGGAGGAGCTAACGGTTTGTAGTAGCACCGTAGGTGCAAATATTGTTGTAGCGCCGTAGGTGCGGCCTGTTCACCGTTTCTGTCAAGCCCACTAAATAAATATTTTTCGGTGTAATTCATATCATTTTTTTATGAAAGTGGACTTATCTAAGCTCAACCCATTGATTTTACACCCGAAACTTGAGTTACATACTCTCCGAATACCTCCTATGTATTAAGACAAATCTACTATTTATATTAGTCAAGTGATCTTGTGAGCTCTATGGATCCGGATGCTAGCAAAACTCTCCAAAAGGACTCAAAAGTATATCCCTCATCTCAGGGCGCTTTTAGGTGCGCAAGGGATATCTATACATCAACCGAAGCCAAATGGAGACTAAAGCACGGTATTTATGTTTGATTGCAATAGCTGCTTACCGCCTATATTTTTTTGACTTGGATGATTTTGACCGGGCAGACCTCTGCGGCCTTTTTATTCCTAGCATACTCGTGATCAGCTACTCTAACTGTATGAAAACCTCGTTTGTTGATCGAACCGATCAGTGTACATTTGCCATCTTTGTTGGACATGCGCCATCGATCAAAAGCGAGTTCGACACAATAATTGCATCCGATGCATTTTGCACGCTGCTGAGTGATGATAACCATGCTTAGGCAGATACTATTTTATACAGTTTGTCTGACGGGCGGATAATTTGGTCCATTTTAAATGTACAATCCTCGCCTTTTGTTGCTTGAGACACTTCACAATTATTGACCATCAGGCGATCTACTTGCATCTCAACAGCTCCGGTAGTAGGGCCTGTGATGAGGATTCTGTCTCCTACGGATAATTCATAAGCATCTATACGAAAGTGCGCTACCTTGATTTTTGGAAAATAATGGACTCCCTTACCGATATAGACTTTTTTTTGCGTAGCTGATGATCCGCTCTTATCCGTCCACTCTCCAAGTTGCTGTCCCATGTAATAACCATTCCAAAATCCTCGATTATATACTTTTTGGAGTGCAGTCATCCATGTATGGATATGCTCCGAATCATAGTTACCTGTATAATAGGCTTCGATTGCCTCCTTATACACTTTGGCAACTGTAGAGACATATTCGGGAGCGCGGGCGCGACCTTCGATCTTTAGTACAGAAACTCCGGACTCAATGACCTGATCCAAGATATCGATCGTACAGAGATCTTTTGGAGACATAATATATTCATTATCGATCTCGAGTTCATGACCATCTTCGATGTCTATAACCTTATATTTGCGCCGACAGTTTTGGACACAAGCTCCACGATTAGCTGAAGAATTTTGTGTGTGAAGGCTGAGGTAACACTTGCCGGAGACTGCCATACAGAGGGCTCCATGCCCAAAAATCTCAATGCGCACCAGATCTCCGGAAGGACCTGTAATTTGCTCTTTTTCTATTCCCTTGCATATTTTAGCCACTTGGCTCAAACTCAACTCACGTGAGAGGACCATGACATCAGCAAACATGGCGTAAAACTTTACTGTCTCCAGATTAGTGACATTGAGCTGTGTAGAGATATGGACAGGCATTTTTTGCTGAAAAGCATAATGGATTACAGCCTGATCAGAGGCTATAACAGCACTGATGCCGGCAGTCTTGGCGCGATCTATAATCTTTTTGATCAATGAGAGATCGTGATCGTAGATGATAGTATTGAGTGTCAAATAGCTCTTTACTCCTCCATAATCACTACATCTCCCAGCTATCTCTTCCAGATCATCCAAGCAAAAATTCATCGTCGCTCTTGCGCGCATGTTGAGCTGGTCCACCCCAAAATATACGGAGTCAGCACCGGCATCAAGCCCTGCCTGCAACGCCTCAAAAGAACCTGCAGGCATCATTAGTTCTATTCTATTTTGATTCATTAGACCGCAAAATTACAAAATAGAACCCACAGTCACAAATAAGCCACAGTGCTGCCTACCACGCTACAGCTTTGGGTGAAATACCACACTATCAAAAATTAGTTTTATTGATGACTATAGTCAATGCAGGATGGAAGTCTCATATATACATTGCACATAGATAGTACAATGAAATATTTCTATAAAAGAAAAAAACGAAACTATGAAAAATTTAGTCATTTTAGGAGCGGGCACTGCAGGCACTATGATGGCCAATCACCTGGCCCGTAAACTATCCAAAAAAGAGTGGGAAATTACTATCGTCGATCAGCATAAGACGCATTATTACCAACCGGGGTTTTTGTTCCTGCCATTTGACATCTACAAAACCAGTCAAGTGAAGAAAAAGGGGGCAAATTTATTCCCAAAAAGGTAAAATATATTCAGGAAAAAATAGAATTGATCCTACCGGATGAACAAAAAGTTCAACTCCAAACCAAATCTTTAGATTATGACATATTGATCATAGCTACGGGTACCAAGATAGTACCTGAAGAAACCGAAGGAATGAAAGGACCTATGTGGCACAAAAACATTTTTGATTTTTATACTTATGAAGGCGCAAAAGCACTGCGTAACAAATTGCGCAAATGGAAAGGAGGCACCATGCTGGTACACATCACGGAGATGCCCATCAAATGTCCGGTAGCACCTTTAGAATTCGCCTTTTTGGCTGATGCTTTTTTTACCAATAAAGGTATGCGAGACAGTGTACATATCAAAATCGTTACACCCTTGTCCGGTGTATTTACCAAACAAAAAGCCAATGAGGCACTGCACCATCTTTTGATAGAAAAAAATATAGAAGAAGTTACCGATTTTAATATCGAACGGGTGGACTACGAAAATAATAAAATCATTGATTATGCAGATCGTGAAGTAGCGTATGATCTGCTCGTCACCGTCCCGACCAATATGGGAGATCCGGTTATCGAACGATCAGGGCTAGGCGATGAACTTCATTTTGTGCCTACACACAAAACCACACTTCAGACCATCGCCCACGAAAATATTTTTGCACTTGGAGACGCTACCAACCTACCGGCTTCCAAAGCGGGGTCTGTAGCTCATTTCGAAGCAGAGATCCTTACGGAAAATATTCTACGATATATAGATGGACAGCCACTCAAAAAAGAATTTGACGGACATGCCAATTGTTTTATCGAAACCGGATACAATAAAGCATTGTTGATCGATTTTAATTATACTCAAGAACCTGTAACCGGTACCTTCCCTTTTCCGGGGGTAGGACCGCTCAAGCTGCTCGAAGAAAGTCGCAGCAACCACTGGGGCAAAATGGCTTTTAGATGGATATACTGGAATATGCTGATCAAAGGAGTCCACATACCCTTTGTGTCTGCAACGATGACAAAAAAAGGCAAAAATATTTGATCAATTTATTGTGTAATTTAAATAATTAATAAAAATTAACTAAATCATGAAAAAAGTAATTGCAAACACTACTGTCGAATGCACAGAAGAAGGCTATTTGACAGACTTTGGACAATGGAACAAAGACATAGCTCGCGCAATAGCCAAAGAACAAGGCATCGAACTCGGTGATGATCACTGGAAAGTCATCGAGTACCTTCAAGAGAAGCATCAAAAAGAAGAAGCACTAACTATCCGGGGCATCAAAAAAAGTGGCGTGATAGATGTCAAAACTTTTTATAAATTATTTCCCGGAGGACCGCTCAAAAAAGCTACGATGATCGCGGGGATACCCAAGCCAAAAGGATGTATCTAAACGCAGGCACCCATTCGATAATCCAATATTTAAAATGAATCAAAAACATGGAAAAAACTAAAGTTAAAAAAATGCTCTTCATTCTGTCCAAAGCAACACTCGAAAATGTGTATGCAGCCTTTATCATGGCCAATGGGGCACGAATGGAAGGCATCGAAGCAGAGATATTTTTTACATTTTTCGGGCTGGAAGCTATCCAAAAAAAGAAGCTAGAGTCCTTGCACACCGCTACGGTCGGTAATCCCGCTATGCATATGCCTACAATGCTGGGTGGACTACCCGGTATGGAGGCTTTAGCCACAAAGATGATGAAAGACAGAATGGAGAAACTCGACATTCCACCGGTTGGAGAGTTTTTAGAACTATTGTCAGACTCCGGAGTAAAACTGTGGGCATGTCTGCTTGCAGTGGATATGTTCAAACTAAAGCGCGAAGATTTGATCGACGAACTAGATGACATCATCAATGTAGGCTCTTTTTATGCACGTGCCAATGAAGATGGTTGTCACTTATTATTTATCTAAAACTCGGTGTCTAACTGAGTTTGGCCCCAAATCGTTTTGTAGTGAAGTTTTAGTATTTGGGACGGAAGACAATGGCAGTTCAGGAATTTGGTTTTTGACAAAAAAAACTTATTTCAGAGACTGTCATTGCTTCCTTATATTGACCAATCGATAGCTGTAAAAAGCCTCTTCCGCCTTTAAAAGCCGATACCGATAGGAATAATTATAAAAAAAGTAAAAATATATTTTGTTAAATCAAATATTATATATATACTTGCACTTCCTTATGATAAAAACATACAAACATATCACATCTAAAAAACAGATTAAGAAGGTCAAACACTGCCTTACTTGAGATGGGATAATGTTATGTAATATCAATACAATGTAAAAACGCCCTTCTTAAGTAAGGGCTTTTTTAGTTTATACAGTTTCCTATAACTATAACCAAACCAATATTATGATGAAAACAACTTGTTTAATTTGCGATGGACTATTACAATTCCAAAAAGACACTATCCTCAACGAAATTATTCTTTGTGATGATTGCGGGACAGAGCTAGAAGTGATTTCTATCGATCCGCCCAAGGTAGCTGAAGCACCTATGGAAGAAGAAGATTGGGGGCAATAATGTCCCTGTTGACTCTTAAATTTACTGCTCCTAAATTATTTGCAAATTAAGGAGTAAGCAGGAAGGTAGTATAAGACACAAACTTTATGCTGCTAGACTTCGAACATCAACTCATCAAACAAAGATCAACATAATGCGTATCGGATTCTTACATTCTATAATCAGAAAAGATGAGAAATTAATTCTTCATGAATTTGCTAAAAGAAAAAAGGTCGAACTAACTTTGCTCGATGATCGGAAAATGATTTTTGATACGTCCAATACATTCCATAAGTTGGATGCTGTTATAGAACGTAGCATAAATCATAGTAGGGCACTGTATGCAATATCTTTTTTTGAAAGTCAAGGAATAAAATGTTTCAATTCTGCAAATGTAGCTAATATATGTGGCAATAAATTGTTGACATCTGTCGCCTTAGAAAACAATAATGTTCCACAGCCTCAAGTTAAACTTGCCTTTACAGCAAAATCCGCATTAGACGCTATCGAGTCGATGGGATATCCTGTCGTATTAAAGCCTATCGTTGGGTCTTGGGGTCGCCTTCTGGCTAAGATAAATGACCGCAATGCTGCTGAAGCTATTCTAGAACACAAAACGATATTAGGATCGTATCATCATTCTATTTTCTATATTCAAAAATATATAGAAATAAAAGGTCAAGACATACGAAGCTTCGTCGTAGGAGACGAATGCATAGCAGCTATCTATAGAAAATCGGATCATTGGATCACCAATACATCTCGGGGAGGGATTGCGAGTAACTGTCCATTGTCCCGGCAAATATCTGAACTATCGCTCAGAGCGGCAAAAGCTGTAGGTGGTGGCATCCTTGCTATTGATTTGTTTGAGACCGAAGACGGCATGCTAGTCAATGAAGTGAATTATACTATGGAATTTAAAAATAGTATTGATGTGACCGGAGTAAATATCCCGGCAAAGATCGTTTCTTTTGTATTAGAAAACATTTATCAAGATGACTAAGTTAAAAGTATCTATAGTGGGCTGCTCCGGATATGTGGGAGGAGAGTTATTACGACTACTTTTGTTTCATGATCAAGTAGAAATACAACAAATCACTTCCGAGCGCTTTTTGGGAAAACCCGCATCAAGGACGCACCCCAATTTACGCGGAATTACCAAACTTAACTATACTTCAATAAATGACTTAGAGAAGTGCGATACCCTTTTTTTGTGTCTTCCTCATGGTGTGTCCTCAAGTTCTATAAACTATTTTGCCTCCAAAGCCAGCCAAATTATTGACTTAAGTAGTGACTTTAGGATCTGCGATGATACACTTTACGAAAAATGGTATGGAAAAAAAAGAAAAAGTAGCAAATACCTGGAGAACTTTGTTTATGGTATTCCGGAATTGCATAGAGATAAAATGGTCAACGCGTCCTATATATCCAGCGCAGGCTGTAATGCCACAGCTGTTATCCTCGCCTTATATCCTTTTTTTAAAGAAGATCTCGTAGAAAAACTTCCAGTAATTTCTGAAGCCAAAGTAGGTACGAGCGAAGGAGGTAATAAGTTTTCTATGGCAACCCATCATCCGGAGCGAACCGGCTCTATACGTTCGTACATGCCTGTCCTTCATCGGCATACTGCCGAAATGGTCCAAGAACTGTCGTTCAATTCTACGTCTAAGATACATTTTTCAGCAACTGCTATTCAGATGGTGCGCGGAGTACTTGCCACGTCTCATATATTTTTGAAGCGCGACTTAGAAGAGCGAGATATTTGGAGCCTTTATAGAAAATATTACCTTGATGAGCGTTTTATCAGAATAGTCAAAGAGCGACAGGGTATTTATAGATTACCAGATCCCAAAATATTGATCGGAACCAATTATTGTGACATCGGTTTTGTCAAAGACCCCAACTCTAACAGAGTAGTAGTCATTTCCGCAATAGACAATCTTATGAAAGGAGCTGCCGGACAAGCAGTTCAAGCATTTAATATTTCTAACAATATTGATGAAATTAAAGCACTCGAATTTCCGGGGTTTCATATCATATAAACATTATATTATGTGTAGGATTTTGTTTGCTCAAGAAGACATTCCTTTTAATATTAGCAAATATCTGCTGCCTTTTGCATCTATGTGTAGGGCTAGCAAGGAATATCAGGGACATGGTTGGGGATTTTCATATCTGGTCAATAATCAGTGGGTTACTTCAAAAAAATTAGTACCTATTTGGGATTCGACATTTCCTAATACTATAAGGACGAAAAGAATTATTATTCATGCAAGAAGTGCATTTGAAAATAAACATATCACTATAGAAAATAATATGCCCTTTGGTGACGAAGATGAAATATTTGTTTTTAATGGTGAATTGAGAAAAGTAAAGCTCAATGTGGAAGGAAGAATTGGGGCAGAAAAAATATTTAATTTTATCAAGCGCTTTAAAAAACAAGGATATGCCCGCGCAATAAAACGTGCCGCGGATATATTTCAACAACGTTCTGAATACATAAGAGCATTAAATATAATAATTTCTGAAACCAATCGCACCTTTGTATATTCGGATTATAACGAAGATGCAGAATATTTTACACTCTACCAATTGATAGAAGATGACAAAAAAATAGTCTGCTCTCAAAGGTTGATGTCACTGGGTGATGCATGGCAAGATATTGCGACAAAAACCATCAAAACTATAACATGACCATACTAAAAATAGGCGGCGGAAAAAAAATAAACCTTAGAGGGATAATCTCCGAACTCAACTCGTTGGAAGATCAAGTTATTATAGTCCATGGAGCAAATCATTGGAGAAATGAACTAGCCGATAAATTGAATATGGAGATCAAAAGCATAACTTCCGTCAAAGGCTATTCTAGTGTTTACTCAGACTCGGATTTGATCGATCTTCAGCTCATGACATATGCCGGACTAAAGAATAAACGCATTGTCGAGTTGTGTCACCAATATAATATTCAAGCCATCGGTCTGACAGGTTTGGATGGGGCACTGATAAAAGGAAGACAAAACAAAGGTATTCGGATCAATGAGAACGGAAAGCAAAAAGTCGTCCGAGATCTCTCTGGAAAACCTTATGAAATCAACTTGCAATTATTGGAATTATTGATTACAGG
>JAJRUR010000175.1 GCA_024277695.1 Bacteroidota bacterium
CAATTGAACAGATTTGAGTGTTATGTTCTTTTTTTGCCAGAAACCATATTATCTAACTAAGATCCTCTAAGTCTGTAAAGATACATCTGCACAGTAGAAGACAGCCCGTAATATAATGCATCACAAATCAGTGCATGTCCGATACTTACTTCGGCCAGATAAGGGATATTGAAGTAGAAATATCTCAAGTTGTGGAGATTGAGATCGTGTCCGGCATGGACAGCAAGTCCTGCTTGATACGCCTCTTGAGCTGTTTGGACAAATGGAGCTATAGCGATATCCGGCTCTTCGGGGTATCGAGCTGCATACGTACCGGTATAGAGTTCTATACATTGTGTTCCGGTGCTTTTGGCCGAATCGATCCATCGAGGATCGGGGTTGAGGAACAGGGATACTCTGATATTGTGTTCGTTGAGTTGAGCGATGACCTCCCGGAGAAAGTTCTTATGCTTTTTGGTATCCCAACCGGCATTGGATGTCAAGGCATCGGGGGGATCAGGGACCAAGGTACACTGATGCGGACGGACTGCTAGCACTTGGTCCAAAAAATGTGGAGAAGGGTAACCTTCGATATTGAACTCCGTCCGTACCTGCTCTTTGAGCGGCATCAAATCTGAAAAACGGATATGTCGTTCATCCGGTCTGGGATGCACGGTAATACCTTGGGCTCCGAAGTGTTCAATATCTTTGGCTATAGCCAATAAATCAGGGACTTGACCACCCCGTGCATTTCTTAAAAGGGCAACTTTGTTGATATTTACGCTTAATCTTGTCATCTTTGCGCAAAATTAATATAAGTTTATTGGATTCGCTCATTACTCGTCTCAAAACTGCTTTTCTATGCGGGGTCTTGTTTATCACGGCTCTTTTGGCGCATAAATACTCCTACATTTTTTTGTGGTGTATTGTAGGCGGTGTATCGCTTTGGGAGTGGAATAGAATGCTAAAAACGGATAAGATGCGCAGTTCTATCTACCTGTTTGGTCTGATAGTGCCTGTATTGGCTATAGCCCAATATGTGCTTAGCTTATCCTTACTGGAGCCGGTTTTTATGATTGGTTTCAGCATATTATCTGCTATTTGGATGCTTATGTTGTTGGTAGATCTGAAGCGAAAAAGCAGTCTGGCTCATCGATTACCGAGTTTGGTAAGTTTTCTATATATCGGGTCGGGTATCGGTGCGTTGATCACCTTGGGTCAAGTGCATCCCAAGGGTAGATACTTTGTACTTTTGTTGATGGGTATTATATGGAGTGCTGACACAGGGGCTTATTTTTTGGGTAGAAAGTTTGGAAGGCATAAAATTTGGCCATCGGTATCACCTAATAAGACCTGGGAAGGTTTTGGCGGTGGTATATTGTTTGCTGCTATTGCATCTCTTTTGATCTATTTTTTCATAGACCAATATACGGTAGGATTTTGGCTTGGGCTAGCTGTATTGGTAAGTGTTTTAGGGCTTTTGGGTGATCTCATTGAGTCCAAATTTAAAAGAGTAGCCGGTATCAAGGACAGTAGTGGATTATTGCCAGGTCATGGGGGTTTTTTAGATAGATTTGACTCTGTTTATGGCTTTATACCCTTTGTTTTTTTGTATTTGTACTACTTTAAAATCATCCAATTATAAAAAAAATCAAAACGACTATGATAAAGATACATGATGAAGGGCGCAGAATTGTCTATAGCAGTTGGGCACTATGGTTTTTGGCGATTGTAGTTACGAGTAGGTTGGCCGATTGGGCATCTGTGATATGGGTACTTCCTTTGGTGCTGGTAACTATTTTTATAACACGATTTTTTAGGGACCCTAAGCGTCAACCCCCATCACCAGATCCCGAGGTCATCTATTCGCCTTGTGATGGCAAGGTGGTGAGTGTCGAAAAGATAGATTGGGATGGAACACCTTACTGGAATATATCTGTTTTTATGTCTGTATGGAATGTACACATCAACTGGATTCCGATCTCCGGTACGATTACACATCGAGAATATTTTTCCGGCAAATATCTTGTAGCTTGGCACCCCAAATCCTCCACCGAAAATGAACGCTCGACGGTCGAGATCACTACAGCGGATAACGAAAAAATCAAAATTACCCAGATAGCCGGCGCTGTGGCCAGACGGATAATCACTTATCCTATTAAAAATCAAGCGGTGATTCAGGGCGAAGAACTGGGTTTTATCCGCTTTGGTTCGAGAGTAGATATCCGCATACCGCTAAGTTTTGAGCCACAAGTCCGGATAGGTGATACACCACAAGGAATGGTCACTGTTCTTGCGAAAAAATAAGAGCTATAATTATTTTTATATAATGATCTAGCACACAAACTCAAGAAAAATAATTTGACTTAAGCTATATGAGCTGTCGTACAGTAGCCCTATAATCTGCATTAGATTGTTAAGAGTATTTTAACTTTTTTGGACCCTTTATGTACAGACATAAATAATATATTTGGGGCAGATATTTTTTTTGTTTGTTCAATACAACTTTATTTCTATGTATAAAATCGCTATATTATTTCTTGTTTCCCTCCAAATACTTGTGGCATGTAAGTCATCCAAAAAAGTAGAACAAGTCGCTCATCCTTCTCAACAGAAAGTCACTAAGATCAGTTATATAGAGACCAAAAAATTAGAGCTCAAACTCTTTAAGGGGTTGAATATGGGAGATAATATACCTTCGACTGTGGACAGCAAATACGAATTGACCTTTGACCAAAATGCGTCGATATACCAAAAGATAAAAAACACTTCCGGTCCTTTAGAAATGGAAAGCGATGACGGGTCTATTAAGATGGTCATCCAACAAGACAACAATCCGGATATCTTATATACAGATTTGTCTAGTGGTGCCCAAGTACATAGAAAAACCTTTATGGGAAAAGAATTTTTGGTCAGCAGTAAGGAGAAAAAACCGGAATGGAAAGTGAGCAATGAAAAAATAAAATATCTCGGATATGTATGCAGAAAAGCGACAGCTGTCCAAACTGTAGAAAAGATATCAAAAGAAGGTGAAAAAGAAAGTGTAGATGAAGAAATTGTAGCTTGGTTTACGACAGAAATACCCATTTCGACTGGGCCACAAGTCTATACGGGTTTGCCGGGTGTGGTGCTCATGGTGTCTATCGATGAAGGAAAAACTGAAATCAAAGCTCAGGATATTACGCCCGAGGTAGTGATAGCAAAACCCTTACAACGACCGACTGCAGGACAAAAGGTCAGCAAAGAAGAGTACCTGAGTATCCAAAAGGAAAAAACCAAAGAAATGATAAACCAATATAAAAGAAAAGGCGGAATAATAATTCGTGGATAAGTCAATTCTTACCTGTGTGAGGGATGGTAGGGGCGCGACGACAGGAGCGGTCCGAAGTGAGGAGGGACGACGATCTGAGGACGGAAGCGCAAGCGTACCCCCGAACAGCCCGACCCGAGTGAGGAAACGAGCGAAGGGACACGCCCAATAAAAACTAAAATCATGATGAAAAAACATCTAGCCATTCTGCTCGTACTATTTTTTTGTAGCCTGAGTCTGAAGTCACAAAATACGATCACGGGTAAAGTAAGGGATAAGAATAATAAGGAGCCTATTCCGGGTGCTTCGGTCCTTCTTCTGCATCCTGAGGACAGCACGATGCTTGCATTTGCTCTGTCAGATGATGGAGGAAAATTTGTCATCGGAGATGTGCAACAAGCTGAATATCTGTTGGAAATCAGTTTTTTGTCCTATGCTTCTGCCTATCGTAAGATCGAACTACGAGCAACAAGAACTACAGAAGATTTGGGTGTCATCCTACTGGAGCCGGTCTCCGAGACCATCCAAGAAATCACCGTTTTGGCGGAGCACATCCCGATGGGAGTCATTGGAGATACGATCAGTTACAACGCTGCGGCTTTCAGGGTAAGGCCTGGTGCCACTACCGAAGATCTTCTGAAAAAACTGCCCGGAATAGAGGTCGGTAGAGACGGATCGATAAAGGCCATGGGCGAGGATGTAAAGAACGTCTTGGTGGATGGGAAGGAATTTTTTGGCAATGATCCTACCATCGCTACACGAAATATAGAAGCCGAAGCTGTGGACAAAGTAAAAGTGTACGACAAGAAATCTGAGGAGGCCGAATTTACAGAAGTGGACGACGGTGTAAAAGAAAAGACCATCGACATCCAACTCAAAGAAGAATATAAATCGGGCGGATTCGGCCGAATCGAGGGAGCGGTAGGGACAGCTTCACGATATGAAGGAAAAATGAACTACAATCGCTTTTCGCCCGTAATGCAAGCATCTGTCATCCTCCATGCCAATAATGTCAACAAAAAAGCTTTTTCTTTTAGAGAATTTAATGAGTTTATGGGTGGTATAAGCTCTTTCACTTCATCTTCTCTCTCTCGGCTGGTATCTTGGGGTAACAATGGTAATGCTCCTAAAGGATTGGCGAATGATTTGGCTTCCGGAGCCAATTTTAATTATGACTTGGGGTCCAAATTAAAATTGACGAGTAATTATTTTTTCTTTAGAAATGAAAATGATGTAATAGAAAACACCTCGGCAAATCTTTTTGATGACAAAGGAGAATTTGGGAGCAGAGATAGCACGGCATCTACAATAAATAATATTTTTCATAAGCTATATTTTAAGCTCAAATACACACCCGGAAAAAAAAGCAAAATCATTTGGGAAAACACCTTGTCCAAAGGATTTGATGATCAGGGTGTCCATGCTATATCCGATTTTTTTCGGGATGAAAACCTTGCGAATCGCACGGTCAGAGACTACAGGACTGCTAGAGAAAATACCGGATACGAAACTCAGATGATCTACCGTAAAAAAATGGACAAAAAAGGTAGAAATTTTTCTATCCGCGGAACATTGGAGACCGGACGCGCACTAGATACCTCTATGGTATATAATACTTTTCTGACATCTGCTGATATCGATCAGCGGCAGTACTACATAGCCAGGAAGGATTTTTTTGAACTAAAATCTTCATATACAGAGCCCTTGGGCGAAGACATTTTTCTGACCGGAAGCTTGCAAGCAAACAATGAAAAGGAAAGACCCTCAAAAGACTTTTTTGATGTAGTCAATGCAGTACCTGTACTCAACGAAGTCCTCACTGCTACGGTTACCAAAAAAATCAATAGCTATAAGCCTAGGTTTTCGATTCGAAAAAACGGAGAAAAGTACAAGATCAATGCTTCGATGGCAACCCAATGGACTTCTATACAAGTTACAAGTGCTGCAGGCGAAAACATCATCAATGATGTATTTAATTATCTACCACGCCTTACAGTTGATTATGATCTGACGAAAAGTAAAAGTATAGATATCGGATACCATACTGATATTGGCATCCCTTCATTGCTTCAATTGGCTCCACTGCCGGACAACTCTAATCCGAACTCCTTTTTGGTTGGAAATCCCGAGCTATTACCTACTTATACACATCGCATGCACATGAGGTATCGTAGTGTTGATCGTTTCAACTTTAAGTCCTTTTTTGCCAATATTTCCTACTCCGTCATCAAAAATAAGGTGATTAATGATATTACAATCACGCAGGACTTGCTCAGAAGAATAAAACCCATCAATACAGATCACTACAACCAACTCTCTGGATGGTTTTTATTTTCACGTCCTATCCGACCATTAAAAGTCAAGATGTCATGGAATACACAGATATCAGGATCTGCATATGAGGGTGTGATCAACAGCTTAAAATCGGATGTGCAAGAATTGAATATCAATACAAGATTTAAGATCGAAAATCGAAAAAAAGAAAGCATCGACATCGGTGCAGGTATCCAATTTGACCACACGAATACCCGATATGCCATAAGTCCAAAGTTGGATACGCGATTTTTTAACTACAGTTTATTTTTGGATAGTGATCTATTTTTGGGAGACTTTGTATTATCTTCTACATTTGACTATCGCAGATTTAATCCTTCGTTTTTTTCTGAAGGGCGGACAATAAGTTTATGGAGTGCTTCGATAGAAAAAACTTTTAATGAAGGAAGATTGACCCTAAGATTGGAAGCCAATGATCTGCTGAATCAGAATATTGGATTTACGCGTTTTGGCACCCAAACCGGTCTCAATACATCTCGCTATAATACTCTTGCTCGGTATTTTATGCTGGGCTTAAAATACAAAATCGGGAAGAAAAAGGAGGAAAAAGGGATGTTTTGAGCATACAAATCTTTTTTGATGTCTCGGTCTCACCAAATCTTGTTAGAAAGCAAATAGGTTAGTAGTCATATACAAATGTGCCCACAGCAGCACTTAGCTGAGCAATCCAAGCTGTCTTACTTTTCGGGTCGCATCTGTGGAAAGAATAGGACATCTTGGATCGAGTTTTGGTTGGTGAGGATCATCGCCAAGCGATCCATACCGATGCCTAGACCGGTAGTAGGGGGCATACCGTACTCGAGAGCTCTCAAAAAGTCC
>JAJRUR010000176.1 GCA_024277695.1 Bacteroidota bacterium
TATTGTAACGGAGCGCTACGCACAACTGAAGAAACTGAAACATACACTTCCCCCGGTTTAGTTTCAGGACAGGTAGTAAAATTGACCGGACTACCTGGATTATCAGTAGGTGGGGATCAAATATTGGCCTATCAGGGGTCATCGAGTTCTCCGACTTTTATAGCTGCCGCCCAGACCAATAGTACAGCTTGGCAGACGAGTAGTGATTGTAGTGACTCGAATAGATCAGAACTGCCTCCCGGCCTAACCGATGGTAAGCATGCTGTGGCTGTTGGGGTAGGTTCAGGCCCTGAACAGGAGATCGACAACTCTGAATATACCGGAACTCGAGATTTCGGTAATCGCACAAAAGATGAAATGCTGATGATACTAAATGATGCAGTAAACTGGACAGGATCGAATAGCCCTATCAATCTAAATGATATGGATTTTACGGGTTCATTGCCTGTGGTATTGCTTCATTTTGATGTAAAATTGGAATCAAGGAATATCCTCCTCACTTGGTCCACAGCCTCAGAACTCAACAACGATTACTACGAGATCCAATGGAGTACTGACGCAGAGCATTTTGTTCAGATAGCTAGACTGCCAGGAGCAGGTAACAGTTCTTCTGTCCTCAATTATCACTATAAACACCATAATCCCATACAAGGACAAAATTACTACCGCCTACTACAAGTTGACTTCGATGGTCAAAAAACAATCTATGATGTCAAGTCGGTCTTTGTTGCTTCTTTGGCAAAACCACAAGTGACTATAGCACCCACTGTAGCTCAAGATCATCTACGCATAAGTACAAGTCATAGGACTGAAGACCTCGAAATAGATCTCTATGATATGCAAGGTAGAAAACTGCGTACAGTCGTCCTTGGCGTATCGGAGACTGTTCGGTCACTGGACATCAGTGATTTGATACCGGGAGTTTATTTTCTTCGCTTTGGAGTATCAAATGCAGAAGTGCACCGATTTATAAAACAATAACTATCTCTGTCGGTAGAATAGTCCGAATATCCGTTCAGTACTTAGCAGCATGCGCACTCGTGTGATATAAAAAATATCATTAAATAAAATATGACAAATCAGCAAGCTGACTTGATCAAGCTTATGGATAAAAGCATTACCTTCGATGCTTGAAATGAATCGACTAAAAACAACCCATCTAAAAATCATCGAATGTCCGCGTGATGCGATGCAAGGTATCAAGACTTGGATACCGACAGCACACAAAGTAACTTATTTGCAGCAGCTTCTCCGAGTTGGCTTTGATACCTTGGATTTCGGTAGTTTTGTATCTCCTAAGGCTGTCCCGCAGATGCGCGATACGCTCGATACCTATAGCGCTCTAGATCTATCGGATACGCAGACCAAACTCTTAGCCATTGTCGTCAATGAGCGTGGTGCCCGACAAGCGGTGCAGCTGGACAATATCAGCTACTTGGGATATCCCTTTTCTATATCTGAGACATTTCAGATGCGCAATACCCACTCCACAATCAACCAATCACTCGAGCGTGTTGCTTCAATACAAGATCTTTGTTTACAACACAATAAAAAATTAGTCATATACATATCCATGGGTTTTGGAAATCCCTATGGTGACCCTTGGAATGCATCCATAGTCATACAATGGGTAGAGCGCTTGGTATCTATGGGTATTTCGATCATCTCTTTGTCTGATACGATTGGTGTATCGACACCGGAGAGCATCAGCTATTTATTTGACCAAGTCATTGCAGAATTTGCTCAAGTGGAGTTCGGTGCACATCTCCACACACTTCCCGAATCTTGGAAAGAAAAAGTAGAGGCTGCATACCAAAGCGGTTGCAGAAGATTTGACGGCGCGATCAAGGGATTTGGCGGATGTCCTATGGCCAAAGACGATCTTACAGGGAATATGCCTACAGAAAAGATGGTCTATTATTTTGACCAAAGTCAGATAAGTACAAATATTGACCTTGAAGAACTAGAAAAGGCTAATATACTAGCTTCCAAAATATTTCCTTTATAATTTAGTAGGATGTTTACTATGATGATCCGGTTCGGCACACCTGCATTTGATGAAGCGCTCGCTTTGCGCAATGATATCCTCCGAGTGCCTTTAGGCATGGTGTTTGATGTCAAAGATATTCAGATAGAATATCGGGACTTTCATTTTGGGGTATATAATGAGGGCTTTGATTTGGTCGCTTGCCTGACGATGAGACCTTTGGCTGATGGACATATAAAAATGCGGCAAGTGGCTGTAAGAGCAGATCTGCAAAGGACTGGCTTGGGCAGCCATTTAGTACGCTTTTCAGAGACCTGGGCTCAGCGTCAAGATTTTAATAAAATAATTCTACACGCCCGTGATGAAGCTGTTGCTTTTTATAAAAGGATGAACTACAATACAGTCGGAAAGGCATTTTTAGAGGTGGGAATACAACACTATTTTATGGAAAAAAAATTGACAAAAAATATTTAATAAAAAAGAAAAAAAAATTTGAAAGCTCTCATACTAAGACAAAAAAACAAATGGCCGACTTGGTCAGATATTGAAGCTCCTGCCCAAGAAGGCACTGTAGAGGTAAAACTCCTGGCATCTGCCCTCAATCATCGAGACCTATGGATCGTCAGAGGTATGTACGCCGGTATCAAGCTTCCGGCTGTATTGGGTTCTGACGGTTGTGGAGTGTATAAGGATCAGCGCGTCATCATCAACCCCAATATTGGCTGGGGACAGCAGGAGGCTTTTCAGTCTCGATCATATCGAATATTGGGTATGCCGAGTTTTGGTACTTTCGCCGAACACATCTGCATAGCAGAGGATAGACTGCATCCTGCACCAACTCATCTCACGGATGAAGGGGTAGCAGCTCTCCCCATAGCGGGACTGACTGCATACCGAGCACTTTTTGTCAAAGCCGGACTCCGATCATCCGATCGCGTCCTCATCAATGGAGTAGGTGGAGGAGTAGCAATGATGGCTTTTTTGATGGCACTTGCCGCAGGAGCTGAAGTATATGTCAGCAGCAGTGACGCACGCAAAAGACAAAAATCTCTAAAAATGGGTGCTACACAAGCATTTAATTACAAAAAAGAAGGATGGGGTAAGCTACTCTACAGCGAATTTGGTGGAGTAGATATAGTCATCGATTCGGCAGGGGGAGATGGTTTTACAGAATTAATCGATGCAGCAAAACCCGGAGCCAGAATAGTGACCTATGGTGGCAGCTCAGGGAAGATGAATGGATTGAGCCCGCAAGTGATTTTTTGGAAACAACTGTCTATTCTCGGCACCACTATGGGCTCAGATCAGGATTTTGTCCGGATGCTCGACTACGTAGCCTTACATAAAATCCAGCCGGTTATCGATGAGGTTTTTGACATCAAAAAAGGAGAACATGCCTTTATAAAACTCTCCAAAGCTAAACAATTTGGTAAGATCGTTCTAAAACACTAAAAATGCCTTTTAGCTCGACACTAGATTTTCTAGATTGTCATCCCAGTCTTTGACAGAGGGTTTGCCGAGTTTGCCAACGGACTTACCTACGAGCATAGCTACCATGGCATCACCTGTGACATTTACAACAGTACGGCACATGTCCAAAGGACGATCTACTGCAAAGATCAGTGCTAGACCAATACCGAGCTTATCCGCAGGAAATCCTATAGCCTCCAAGACGATGACAAGCATCACCATGCCCGCTCCCGGTACAGCAGCAGAACCAATAGACGCCAGCAATGCAGTTAATACTATCGTAAGCTGAGCACCTAAGCTCAATTCAAAACCCAGTGCCTGTGATATAAATACAGCAGCTACTCCTTGATAGAGGCTGGTACCATCCATATTGACCGTAGCACCCACCGGCAATACAAAACTCGTCACCTCTTTATGCACGCCAATGTGCTCTTCAACACGCTCCATCGTTACAGGAAGTGTAGCAGCACTCGAACTCGTCGAAAATGCCAATAGTTGAGCAGGACTCAGTTCTTTCAAAAACCAAAAAGGGGATTTTTTGATCACAAATGCCACAATCGAACAATAGAATACAATCATCAAGGCTAAGCCCAAAATAACCACACCGGCATATCGCAGAAGTGCCATCAAAAGATCCGGATCATCAGCGGATACTACTACATTGGCCAATAAAGCAAATACCGCATAGGGTGCTACAAGCATAATCAGATCTACCATCTTGAGTACTACCTCATTCAGACTGTCAAAAAATCGCTTTAGAGGTCGGGCTTCTTCTTCTTTGATCAGTAACAAACTGATGCCGAATAAAATCGTAAATACAATCACCTGAAGCATCGATTTGTTATCTCCCATCGCCTTAAAAATATTACTCGGCACCATATCTACCAAAAATTGGAGCGGTCCTGCACTCTTTTGGTTCATAGCCTCAGCAAGCTTGGCTTGGACACTACTACTCTCCGCATAGGTAGCCGTCAGCCTATCAATCGTCTCCGTCGAAATACCTGAGCCCGGCTGAAACACATTGACCAAAACCAATCCGATCGTGATAGCGATAACTGTGGTCATGATATATGTCAATACTGTGCGTCCGCCGATGTTGGCAAATTTGGAAAAATCCTTGAGATCAGAGATCCCCTTGATCAGCGATGCGACAATCAATGGTATAGCTATCAGCTTGAGCATCCTGATAAATATATCTCCAAATGGCTTAATCCAGTCCGATACAAATTCTTTTCCCCATGAGATATAACTCATCCCCAATCCAAACAAAAGACCTAATAACATCCCGATCAATATCTGCCAGTGGAGTTCTAATTTTTTCTTTTTCATACACCCTTACATTTTTATTCGGGATAAATATGCACAAAATTATCGAGACAATCCTAAGACTAAATTGATTTGTTGGTTTGTAATAGTGGATCCATTTCTAGCAGAAGATTTGATGGGCTTAATATAAAAAAATGGCACCCCCTATGAAAGGATGCCAAAATAAGGATCTAAACTATGGAAAAACTCCAGTACAAAGTTACTACATAAACTTAAACTTCAAGTCAAGATTCCTTTATTCTTTCATTTCTCCAATTCGTCCTTCGGTTTTTCTGCAATAGTAATCTCTCGCTTTCCCGGCGGACCGGCAACTGCTTGGACATCCAATCCCAACGATCGTAGATCGCGCTTAAACTGCCCCTGAGCACAATAGCTCACTAGCCGACCACCCTCTGACAGAGTGCTTACCATACCCTTAAGAAAGGGCTTCCGCCAATATCGCAAATCATAATCCGGTCCAAAAGCATCATGATAGATGATATCATATTTCTGTGTTGTGGTGAAA
>JAJRUR010000177.1 GCA_024277695.1 Bacteroidota bacterium
AAAGGTCATGGTTTGGGACAAGAAGCTTTGCGTATAGTTAAGAGCTTCAATGATATGCCGGTACGATGGACTCCGGGTCGTCAGCAAGGAAAAATCCAGCGCGTGCAATACAACCTACCTGTAAGGTTTAAGTTAAGTGACGAAAAGCACTCAGAAACTCGTTACCCGATAATAAAACAAACAAAGCGTTGAAAATTGTAGATCAGATGCCTAGATTTCAGGGATGTGAGGATATAGATGGTGATGATGATGCAAAAAAATCCTGTGCAGATCAGAAAATGCTAGAATTTATTTATAATCATCTAAGCTATCCTAAAAAAGAAAGAAAAGCCGGAAAGGAAGGAACGGCTGTCATAAGTTTTGTAATTGAGAAAGATGGGAGTATTTCGGAAATTATAGCATTGAGAGATCCCTCCCCCGGGTTAACACAAGAAGCTATCCGCTTGGTACAATTGTTTAATAATCCTGACAAAAGGTGGACACCGGGCAAACTAAATGGAAAGCCTGTGAGGGTAGAGTTTCATTTACCCATAAGGTTTAAGCTAAGTAGTGAAAAGAAATAACTACTTAGTAGCTTGGAGCATGACTATAGAGGCTTTGAAATACTTCAATAGGGCGGTCGGTAGCTAATATATCTGCCCCGCGTCGGACAAAGTCCCTATAAAGGTGATCGCCTTTTGCCTGAGCTTTGCGATCGAGATTGCCCAAGGTGCCCAAAATACAAATGACTCCCTGCTCATGGAGCTTCTGATAGACTAATGGTTCGGACTCCATCGTACCGGTAAATGCTATAATATTTTTCCAAGGGATAGCCGATGCAGCCGCCCGATGGTATTCGTCCATATTTCTTATCGGCATAGAAATCTTGATTTGTGGGTCTAGGTGGTGGACCTTTATTGCATCGCTGAGGTTATACACGATGATCACAGAAATAGAACGGGCATCCAACTGATCGATGATGTCCAAAACGCGCTCAAAGGGTGTTCCCCTTTTAACATCCCAGGTATATATGATTCGCTTTTTGAGCCCGAGTTCGATAGCATTTTCTAATCGGGGTATGCGATAATCCGTCAGGTTGCCAAAATTATCTTTTAGTCGCAGCATTTGGAGTTCTTTCCAACTATAATCAATAATTTTCCCCGTGCCGTTTGTGGTTCTGTCCAGGCTTTGGTCATGCATCAAGACCAGTACACTATCTGCTGACATACGTAGGTCACACTCCATGATAGCACCGGTCTGCGTATGAAGATAGTCGATACTCTCCATACAATTTTCAGGATATCCCGAATAAGATCCGCCGCCGCGATGTGCACTGATACGTGGAGTAAACTCCGATGTCCATACTAAGCCCTCTGCCCCCGCTTCCGCAACCCATCGCATACTTGTCGTCTTACAGGCTAATGCCCATACACAACATATCCAAATCCAATATCGATTCATCGTACAATATTACAAATTTATCCATCTCAAAAAACGATTTCTTCTCTACATGCATGACTATCTACTCTACATGATGGCATGACTAAGTATAATTTTATTTCAATATCACCCTTTTGGGTGAAAAATGGGTGATCAGAATATCGCAGGTTTGCAGCATAACTATCTTATCAAACCAAAATTATCTATCATGAAGTACTTTTATTTATTATCCTTTTTCTTTCTAATAACCGAGTATGGCTACACTCAGCCCAATATTCCCGTCAGTTATCCTACGGATTATATTACGCAGTTTAGAGATATTCATGTTGATGATTCGGGTATGGGTTATGCTGTGGGCACCTGTGGTGTCATGCGGTTGACTACGGATGCCGGGATATCTTGGGCTACCATAGACCCGCCTATAGATGATGATCTTCAGATGATCGAATGCAGCCCTCAGGGATGCTCCAAAGCCTTATTGGCTACCGGGACACAGCTATTTAGATTGGAGAACGGCACTTGGACAGATATGACCTACGAAGGATATTTGGAGGGAAATCAAATCCATTGGATCACAGATCAAATTGTAGTAATCGATATAGGAGGCAAATCCTATCATCGTTCTGAGGATGGGGGTACTACTTGGGATGTTATAGATCTTTCCGACAATCAACGAGGAAATATGATGGTTTTTGATGATGGTGTAGGTTATATCTTTGTAAATAAGAGTTTGTATAAAACGACAGATTATTGGGCAAGTATTGACACGGTAGGCTATGAGCATAGACCGGAGGAATCATTTTTTGTCCGCAACATGACATGGCTGGACCAAAACCGTGGGTGGTTGTTTGATACCGGTCGAAGATTTTATGCGACTACAGACGGTGGTGTTCATTGGTCACTGCTCAATGAAGAACAACAATTAACATCTGTAAATTGGATGGTGGCATTGTCAGCAACGCACTTAGTTGGAGCACAAATCACCACACATAGAATCGAGAGTTTGGACGGAGGTGTTAGCTGGACGCGTGGTCCGTTCTTGACAGGGGGTAATCAGCGTGTCAATGAGCGATATCATCGACAAGGAGATGCTTTTTATCTGACAGGTAACCAAAACCAGTTACTCCATTCAGCATCGGGGTTTGTAGATTTTGAAGAGTTGGAGCCGATCGAACGTACATTGGTGAGAGCCATAGCCTTTGAGAGTGAAGATATCGGATATGCAATATTTGGCAATCAACTAAAAAAAACGACAGATAGTGGTAATACTTGGACCAATACATCCCAGTTCTGCACGAATTTGGGAAT
>JAJRUR010000178.1 GCA_024277695.1 Bacteroidota bacterium
AAGCTATTAAATTGGTTTTTTAAAAAGAAATTATTAATTTTAGAATAAATTTTATACCAGATGATTAATAAAGTAATACTATTGGGCAATCTCGGAGGAGATCCCGAAATCAGACACCTAGAAAGTGGAGTGCCTGTAGGTAAGTTTACCTTGGCGACAAATGAAAGCTACAAAGACCAGTCCGGTGATTGGCAACAAAAGACTACATGGCACAATATCGTAGTATGGCGATCCTTGGCCGAAAGAGCCGAAAAGCAACTTCGAAAAGGTGCTTTGATCTATCTCGAAGGCAAAATCCAAACCCGCAAATGGCAGGATCAGGAAGGCAAAGATCACTATATCACCGAGGTGGTAGCCAACTATTTTAGAAATCTGACCAAGCGCGAAGATGCAGGAGGAGGATATGGTGCCTCGAATTTTCCTTCAGATCAAGATGCACCGGCAGGGACTAATACAACGGACAATCCCGACCCTAAACCTCCTACATCGCAGGAAGCCGTAGAGGATGATTTGCCGTTCTAAGAAGAAATAACGCACTAAATCGATAACCAAAAAGAATACTTTGGACACAGAACCTCCTAATTCGGGTCTTATATTAAGCTTGTATCCCTTGGCCTTATTAGCTCTAGTAGGATTAAATCTACTACCCGGAGTACTTTTTTTAATGCTTTTACTGCTTTCTTCCGCATTGATTTCAGGCTCCGAAGTTGCTTTTTTCTCATTGGACCAAAACGACATCAATGATCTGGAAGAGCAAAAAACCAAAGCGTCCAAGCGCATTCTCAAATTGCTGAGCAGGCCTTCTATCTTATTGAGTACCATCTTAGTAGCCAATAATCTGATCAATATCGGAATCATCTTGCTATCGGGATTTATCATAGAAGAAGTATTTCCGGATACTCTATTTGAACAGTGGACTGCAAATATTCCGGCGTGGATGTTGGTCACACCATCACAATTGAGCTGGGCGATTCAGTTTTTTATCACCGTAGTTCTGGTCACTTTTATTTTGGTGCTTTTTGGTGAGGTGACACCAAAAGTATATGCTAACTGGAACAAGATGAGTTTTTCTAAAATGATGTCTTGGCCATTATTTATCCTCAATAAGATATTTTACCCGATCAGTTCTATGCTAGCGGGATGGACCAATAAGATCAATCGGGTATCCTCCCAACAGCAAGACCCCATCTCCAAAGAAGAACTCGACAAAGCTATCGAACTGACGCTCAGTGAAGGGACGAGCGACCAAGATGAAGTGGATATGCTCAAAGCAGTTATTCATTTTACGGAAGTTCCTGTCAAACAAATTATGTGCAATCGTCAAGACATATTTGCTCTGGACTGGGATCAAGAGTGGAAAGAAATAATAGTTCAAATAAAAGAAAAAGGCCTAAGCCGCATACCTGTCTATAAAGAAAGTTTGGATAATATAGTCGGTATCTTATATGTCAAAGACTTGGTCGATCTGCTACAACAAGAAGAAGAAATGTTTGACTGGCACGACCTTATCCGAGATCGGATCCTCTATTCGCCCGAAAATAGAATGTTACATGACTTGCTCAAAGAGTTTCAGGCAAAAAAAATACACATGGCGATCGTAGTGGATGAATACGGCGGCACTTCCGGTCTTATCACGATGGAAGACATCCTGGAAGAGGTGATTGGAGACATCAAAGACGAATTTGACGAGCTCGTAAACCCTGACTACATCAAACTGGATGAGCATAACTATATTTTTGAAGCAGATCTGCTCATCAATGATATGTGCAGAATACTAGATGTAGATCCCAATACCTTTGATGATATCCGCGGCGAATCCAATTCTGTTGCCGGACTACTGCTCGAGATTACCGGACAAATCCCCAGACTCAATCAAGTAGTCACTATCGGCCCATTTTCTTTTAAAGTACTTTCGGTCAATAAAAAAAGAATACAACAGATCAAACTCACCATCAAATCTACTAATCCGCAACAGCTCTCGTAAAGCATTTTCTTTTTTTGATAGTTTTGACACCGGATGATGCATGAACCATTTTTTTTAATTTTGCCTTTCGGCAATATGTACACCATAAACAATGCACACAGAACGTACAAACAAAAATATAAAGCTCTTACTGGCGAGTACTTCGACCGTCTATGGCAGCAATTACCTTGAATATCTGATGCCTGAGTTGGAGGAGTTTTTCAAGGACATAAAACAGTTGATCTTCATCCCATTTGCTCGTCCGGCAGGGATCAGCCATGAAGCATATAGCTCCTTGGTATCTCGTACCTTGACCAAAATCGGTATAGATGTGCTGGGGCTGCATAGCTGTGAGGATCCTCAAAAGGCGCTGAGCGAGGCAGAAGCCATTTTTGTCGGAGGAGGAAATACTTTTGTCCTTGTCCATCAGCTCTATGCGCTTGGGCTGATGGATAGTCTACGCCAGAGTGTACTGAGCGGTAGCAAATATCTGGGTACAAGCGCAGGAAGCAATATAGCCGGAGTGAGCATGCAGACTACCAACGATATGCCCATACTTTCGGTGCCTTCTTACGCTACTTGTGCTTGGATTCCTTTCAATATCAATCCGCATTACTTAGATCCCAATCCTCAATCCCGTCACAAGGGCGAAACTCGTCAGACGCGTATCAAGGAGTTTCATGTATATAACCAAACGCCTGTTTTGGGCTTACGCGAAGGTAGTTGGCTTCGAGTTACTGGAGATCAAATCCGACTCTGTGGTCCGCATTCTGCCCGTTTATTTAGAAAAAATCAAGAACCTCAAGAAATTCCCCCAACGCAATTATTGTCTTTTTCTCCGAACACCTGATGGGTAGATTTTCTTGTACTTGGGGAGCATGCTGCCTTATGCAGTTCTTTTGATCTAAAATAAAAGAGTGTTGTTTGGTTTTGTCCCCCTCTGGAGGGGCAGGGGGAGGACAAAAGTACAAACTCACCCCCGCCCCCTCTCTTAAAAAAGAGGGGAGCGCAGTCGCTTGGTTTGCTGTCTCGTAGTGACCCTCTCCGTACTGATGCGACTGCTTCGTCGTGCTTTCGCGCAGATGTCATTGCGAGACAGCCGAGATGGTGCATCGAGGGCTTGCCGCTGCCGAAGATAATCCGAGATGTCTAAATCGAGGATCACAAGCGCATAAGCTGTCAAGCGCATAAGCGAGTAATGACGGTGTCCCCCTTTGGAGGGGCAGGGGGAGGACAAAAGTACAAACTCACCCCCGACCCCTCTCTTAAAAAAAGAGGGGAGCGCAGTCGTTTGGTTTGCTGTCTCGTAGTGACCCTCTCCGAAGGATGAGACTGCTTCGTCGTGCCTCCTCGCAGTGACGGTTTAACGTGCTCAGGTGCCACCAGTATGCGACTGCTTCGTCGTGCGTCCTCGCAGGGACGGTGTCCCCCTTTGGATGGGTTCCATTGGTTTATCGATCGGTGCTTTGCTCCGATTTTTTATTTTTCTCATCTTTGGGTACTTGATGCATATCCTCTGTGGCTCCCTCGTCTTCCGACGATTTTACCTTTTCTATTCCGAGCAGTTTCTTTAGTTGCTCGATTCCATCTTGGCCGTTGTAGTAGCTAGCCGCCAAATAGGCAATGGGCGCAAAAATGATGATAAAGATAATCAAGCGTGCACATCCCGTCATTTTGTATTTTTTTTTCATCGGATATTTTTTTAGTCATAATAAGATGCAGCGTATTAAGTCCTCCTGTTTCTGTACTTTTATACCCTTGCGTGTGGACAAATTTAATACAATTTGATCAATCCATTTGGCGACTCAAGCATAGTCCCGGCATCCTGTCCATTGTATATTTGCTTGCTTTGTTGGTGCGATATAGTTCACTATTATTCTTAATAAATATCCCTGTTTTTATAAGTGAAAATGTAGATTTATATAAAAATAAATAAATCAAATTATGCCCTATTTACAATGTTATAGCCGTTTCTAAACGTTTATAGTCGCTTATTTACGTCAGTATATGTTTAAAATACGACTACCTCGTAGGTCTCAGTCCAACTTTGCCATCGAAAATTTTAATCATTGTATTTCTAAACCTAAAAAAATTATTATTATGAATGCGATTCAAAATCAAGTACAAATCATCGGACGTGTAGGTAATGCTCCTGAGTTAAAAACTTTTGACAACGGCGGAAAGATGGTCAAAATCTTCTTGGCTACAAACGAGTATTACAAAGATTCGAACGGAGAGTCTATCGTGAAGACCCAATGGCACAATGTCGTAGCTTGGGGAAAACAAGCGGAACATATGGCACGCCTGGTGGACAAAGGACAGCAAATCGCCATTAAGGGAAAACTAGTCAATAGAAGCTATGAAACCGCTGAAGGAACAAAACGCTACATCACAGAAGTTGTAGTAACAGAGTTTATGCGTCTGGAGCGCAAAGCGGCCTAACAGCACCTTGGGTCAGCGTGCGCGCTTTTAGACATATGTCAATGCGTGCGCGCTGCCTTTGATCCTGATATGTTTTTTGGTTTTAGCAAAGCAGCTAACGTCAGAATGGAAACGGCCAAAGCCAAAGGCAAAACCAGTATGATCATGGGCAATCCCGCTTCCAATGCATCACCGGCATGCACCAAAAACAAAAAAATCATTAGGATAAAGATGAGTCCTATAGCCAAATAAAGAATCCATGGACTAAAAGATTTTTTTGACAGCCACAGCCATAGCATAAGTGCACCGACGATAATCAGATAACTATTGAGTACAAAAGGAAGTAGATCAGTAATTATGGATTGGTAGAGTGTCTGCTCCGGGATAGCTGCTGATCCAAGATAATCACTAGCTTGATATATCCCTAACCCGATGACCAGCAAGCTACTGATCAATAATACCATACGACTGTTTTTAGTATGCATTTTTAAAGTATTTATTAAAGTCAACAACAGTAATCATACTCCCCGACTGCAGACCTTTGCCTCGGCAGAATGATACATTGTACCGGGACTTGGGCGCACGTACACAAAGTAAGAACGTTCACAAATAAAAGCAAATTATTAGACAAGAGTAGCTATATTTAGAAAAATAGTTGGTAGTGATAATACATTAAAAGGGATGCTTACCGACAACTATAAAATATATCCTTAAGCACTGAAAGATATTTTTTTATTAATTTGTACTCATATATGTACAACAAGCGCGCACACTACGTCAAAGAATTTATCCTCCATACCAGAAGAAATATATTTCTCACTGGACGTGCCGGTACCGGTAAGACTACTCTATTGCATCAGATCATCAAAGAAACAAAAAAAAATACCATCGTCGTCGCTCCGACCGGAGTTGCTGCCATTCAAGCGGGCGGAACCACTATTCACTCCATGTTTCAGCTGCCTATCAGCACTTTTATACCCACCAATGATGCTGTAGATCCTCAATATTTTACGAACCGCCGAGAGCTTGCTATCAAGCAGAAAATGCGCAAAAATCGCAGAAATCTTTTGATGGAACTCGATCTGTTGATCATAGACGAAATCAGTATGGTCAGAGCTGATCTGCTCGATGCGGTAGATATTACTTTACGTAGAGTGCGCAAAAATTCTGAGGCTTTCGGAGGAGTACAAGTCTTGGTGATTGGGGATTTGTTTCAGTTGGCACCAGTTGTAAAACCACATACTTGGCAGATCTTGAGTCAGTATTATGAAACGCCATTCTTTTTTTCGTCCCGCGCTTGGAAATCAGCTAAATACCTCAAAATCGAACTCAAGAAGATATATCGACAAGAAGATCCCATCTTCATCGATATCCTAAACCACATCCGCAATGGGACGGCTACTGATGATGACTTGAGACGACTCAATGAGCAAAATAATCAACAATTTGAGTCAAAGGACACCATCACATTGACTACCCACAATCGAAAGGCTCAAGCTATCAATGCACGCGAACTCCAAAAACTTGACACTACACGTTATCTGCTCGAGGCAAAAATAGAGGGGCAGTTCAATGAGACAGCATATCCAGTCCAAGATGTATTGGAGTTCAAAAAAGGATGCCAAGTTATGTTTATCCGCAATGACCCTGAAGGGATGTATTTCAATGGTAAGATCGGAACGATTACCCACAAAATAGACGAAACATTGTTCGTACGCTGCGAAGACGACTTGGAGATCTGTGTAGAGCCCGTCGAGTGGAAAAATATATCCTACAAACTCAATGCACAGACCAATAAAATCGATCAAAAAGAATTGGGTAGCTTTGTCCAGTATCCGCTAAAACTCGCTTGGGCAGTTACCGTACACAAAAGTCAAGGCTTGACCTTTGATCGGGTGATCCTTGATCTCGAAGACAGTTTTGCTCCCGGTCAACTGTATGTCGCCTTGAGTAGATGTCGCAGCCTGCAAGGGATGAGCCTCTCCTCTCAGATCAATGCGCAGAATGTGATTATTGATCAACGTATCAAAAAATATTATGATCAAGACATCGACGATGAACTCCTCGATGAAGAACTTAAAAGAGCCATCGACGAATTTGACGATTACAAGTGTAAGTCGCGTTTTGATTTGACGAAAGTCTCCAATCGAATCGAAGGCTGGCGTGAGAGCATTGCCCTTAGAAAAATAACCGAAAAAGGCAAGACCTATCGACGGATAAAAGCAGTGCAGAATCAACTGGATAAACTGCAAAAAATCAAAATATCTTTTGACAAACAGCTCGATGCTCTTATGGTGCAAGCGCATACCGAAGAAGGTATTCGTATTGTTATCGAGCGATGCCACAAAGCGATAGAATATTTTACTGACCAAGTCCACGACGAGGTACTGCTGCCGATACAAGCTCATAGAGATAAGTATGCCCAACACCCAAAGACCGGTAGCTATATCAAAGAACTAGACCAAGTACTCCACATCCTATGGCTTTGGATAGAAGCCCTCTACAGATTAGAGTACCGAGATCAAGTCGTCTTTGGCGATCAGCCCAAACACAAAAGAAAAATAAAAAATACACCAGCGTCTCCTAAAAGTCGTCCATCCAAAGGAGCAACGTATGCCACCACTCTGGATTTATGGCAACAAGGCAAAACAATCGATGAGATAGCCAAAGAACGTAATCTCACAGTGGGGACTATACGAAGTCATCTCGGCAAATGGCTCGCTCAGGGAAAGATACAGATCACAGAACTCATCCCTCCAAATCGTCTCGAAAAAATAAAAAACCATCTATCCGGCTATGCGCCAGATACTTCACTCAGTATCTTGGTCAATGAATCCAATTTTGGCTTGGAGTATTACGAAATCCGCTGGTATCGATATGCTTCGGCTACAACACCATCTTAAGCTACAAATACCCAATATGAACTTGTATCACAAAATTATCGGACAAGGTGAACCCATCATAATATTGCATGGACTTTTTGGCAATTCGGATAATTGGAGAAGTATCGCCAAAGTCTTGGCCGAATCATATCAGATTGTTTTGGTAGATCTGCGAAATCATGGCAGGTCACCCCATAGTGATCATTTTGACTATAATCTGATGGCCGAGGATGTAGCTGAGCTACTCCGGTCATCTTGGATGTATGGAGTCACACTTCTCGGGCACTCTATGGGTGCAAAAGTAGCCATGCAGCTCGCTGTCCGGTATCCTGAATTGGTCAAAAGAATGATCAGCATAGATATGTCTTATCGAGCGTATCTGCCTCAGCATATAGAGATTATGGAAGCTATGCGCGCCTTAGATCTGGATACGGAGCATCGAAGAGTGATCGACCGGCAATTGAGTCAAGCAATTGAGTCCTATGCCATCCGACAGTTTTTGCTCAAAAATCTAAAACGAAAAAAAGAGGGTGGATTTATGTGGAAGATGAACCTAGAGGCAATCTATAAGCATTATGATGAAATCTTAAAACCCATCGAATGGCCTGAGGACTACGAATTAGCGACATTGTTTATACGAGGCGAAGCTTCGGATTATATCACAAAAACAGACATAGAGGATATACGATCACGCATCCAAGGAGCAAAAATAATCACTATAGCACAAGCAGG
>JAJRUR010000179.1 GCA_024277695.1 Bacteroidota bacterium
AAATTCATATTTTTTGTCCTTAGACTTTTTGATCATTTGGTAGCTCCCTCTATAAAAGATCCACATATCTCCAGCTCCGTAGTTACCATCCGGAATATTGCCTTCAAAATCCAAGTATTTGACGGGGTGGTTTTCGGTACGTATCGCCAAACGCTTGACTCCTTGACGCACAGGTAGCCCTTTGGGTATCGCCCATGACAACAGAACACCTCCCAGCTCCAGTCTCAAATCATAATGCAAACGGCTGGCATCGTGCAGTTGTACTACAAACTGATCATCATTGCCATATTGTACGGCAGCCTCCGGCTCTACTGTCTTATCAAAATTTCTTTTGCGCTCGTACAGATTGAGTTTTTCCGAACTTAGCTCCGAGACAGGTACTGATATTTTTTTGTCATGCAGATCTGCCGGCTGCATATACCAGTCTGACCATATGTCCCCATGAGTTTCTAGATAAGATGCTATGTTTTGAAGGTGATAATCTTGTGCTGACTGCAGTCCATCCAGTTCTTCCCAAAGCAACGGTGTCGAGATGGGTGCTCCTGCCCTTCCTCGCAGACTGTAAGGCGCTACTGCTGTATTACCGCGATGATTGCGATAGATATCCAGAAGGATCTTGCCCTTACGCTTTGCTTTGTGTACATATAGTGTCGTCCCCGAATTGATGGTACGGATATACTCTTTCATCAAATCTTTAGCCGTCTTGATGAGTTCATCATAGGTCCACTTGACTTTGATCGGCATCACCAGATGAAATCCCTTACCACCACTGGTCTTGATCAAGACTTTGTAATCATACTTTTGCAAAAATATTCGCAACTCCCGGGCTACTTCTTTTAGCTCCTCAAAACTGATGCTAGGATCAGGGTCCAAGTCGATGATCCAGTGATCCGGTCTGTCCAGATCGAGTGTTGTGCTCAACATCGGGTGCAATTCCAAAGCAGCAAGATTAGCTAACCATACAATCGTAGCATAGTTACTCGCTATGAGGTAGTCATTGTCATCATCCGAATGGGGAATCGATATACTCTTGATCCATTCGGGAGTCCACTTGGGCTTATCCTTGGCATAAAACCGCTCTTTATCCACTCCATCCGGAAAACGAATCAATGTCAGTGGTCTATTCCTAATAAAATTGAGCAGGTATTCCTGAACTGAAATATAATATTGGATTACTTCGGCTTTGCTTACCCCGATATCGGGATAAATGATTTTTGATAAGTTGCTCAACTTGAGACGATACCCATCGACTTCGGTATAAATATATTGCTTGGCCATGCGGCTTGAAAGATAGCAATTAGATAGCAGAACATCAAAGAGGCTGCCAAGAACCAATCGTATCCACAATGATCCGGATACAATCCATCAACTCCTCTTCTGTGATCACTAATGGTGGTGCAAACCTTATGATATTACCATGCGTAGGCTTAGCCAGTAAGCCCCGATCTCTGAGCGCCAGACACATGTCCCATGCTGTACTAGAGTCCTCTGTGTCATGGATGACTACGGCATTGAGCAATCCCTTACCCCGGACGAGTTCTACCCAATCCGATTTGGTAACCAAACGGGATTCGATTTCACTCCGAAAGATTTTGCCCATCCGGTCAGCACGCCGAATCAAATCTTCCTCTTGGACGACCTCCATAGCTGCCATCGCTACAGCACAGCCTAAGGGATTGCCCCCAAAAGTAGAACCGTGTTCGCCGGGCTTTATGCTGAGCATGATTTCATCATCCGACAGAACAGCGGATACAGGAAATACGCCCCCCGAAAGTGCCTTGCCCAAAATCAGCACATCCGGGCGTACTCCGCTGTGTTCACAACATATCATCGCTCCGGTACGCGCTATCCCCGTCTGTACTTCATCTGCTACGAACAACACGTTGCGCTCCTTGCAAATTTTGTAGGCTCTGCTCAAATAATCATCATCAGGTACCACAACCCCGGCCTCTCCCTGTATCGGTTCTACTACAAAACCCGCTACATTCGGATCCTCTAAGGCTTCTGCCAGACGCTCCAGGTCATTATAGGGTATCACTATATAGCCGGGTACGAAAGGCCCAAATCCACAGGTACTGCTCGGATCTGTACTCGCAGATATCACGCCGAGCGTCCGACCATGAAAATTGCCCGAAGCAAATATTATCTTGGCTTCGTTCGGTGCTATGCCTTTCTGAGTATATGCCCACTTTCGACATAACTTGATAGCTGTCTCTACAGCCTCAACACCCGAATTGATCGGAAGAAGTTTGTCGTATCCAAACAATCCACACAAGTATCGTTGATACCGTCCAAGCACATCATTATGAAATGCTCTCGATGTCAAAGTAAGCTTGGATGCCTGCTCTGTTAAGGCAGCGATAATCTTGGGATGACAATGCCCCTGATTAACCGCCGAATATGCCGATAAAAAATCATAATACTTCTTGCCACCGACATCCCAAACATAAACCCCCTCACCTCGCTCCAAAACCACAGGCAGTGGATGATAATTATGTGCTCCATATCGCTCCTCGGTTGCAATCATTTCTCGTCCGGCGATTTGCTCTATCTGTGTATGCTTCATGTGTTGCTACTTTTTTTTTAGGACAAAACTAATCAATCTCAGCAATTATACTTTTTTTTGATCCTCCAATTCTTTCCTAATCCATTCGGCATATTGCCTATTGCAAGATACCGCACTTGTCCAGATGCATGGCACCTCATAGGGATGAAGGCGCTCCACCATTTTCATCAGTCCTTCGACTTTTTCTGACAAAGTCTTGCACAAGACAACAAACTCCCCATCCTCTTGGAGTTTTTTGTCCCAATAATATAAACTCTGTATCGGAAACATATTAGCGCAAGCTATCCACCCTCCGGCTATCAACTCTCGACTGAGCAGTTGAGCCGACTCTCGGTCAGGAAAAGGGATATAGACGATCTGTATCTTATCCATGATGATAATTATAAAGTTCTACGATAGGATCTCGGACAAATTTACCAATCTGCAAGTTATGGTTTTTTAATCCCTCAGCCATCACTCGACGCAGATACCAGGCTACCGAACCCGAAAAATATACAGCATAATCTTTAGAGGCTGCATAAGGTACAATATAATACTGTATGAAGCGATCAAAAGCCCCGCGAACGATAACATAGATGTCTTCTTCATCTAGCTGCTGTACGATAAAAGGAACAAATGAAGCCAACTGTCGATTGGGTGAAGGATGGCGATACAATGTATGCAACAATTGGTCCCGATGCATACTACTAAAGCTTTCCAATCGCTCCATAGTCGTCTGGGACAACAAACCAAAATAATAGGCTCGTATCAACTCCCTACCCAAATCAGCACCACTCCCGTCATCTGCCAAGAGATAGCCCAAACTCGGTATGCGCTCCACGATTTGATGACCATCATACACACAAGAACTACTACCTGTGCCTAAAATACAGGAAATGCTCGCCTGATCACCACTTGCAGCTCTGGCCGCTCCCAAAATGTCACTATACACCTCTATCGTCGCTTGTGCAAAAACGCGTCCCAACTGCTCCGTTACTGTACGGATACTCGCTGCTGTGTTACAAGCCGTTCCATAATAATATACCACTTTTATATCTGAGCGATAATCCCAAACGACCGAATCCGAAAATAAAGAAAATAAATCTTCAGGCCCATGCATCAAAGGATGAAAAGGCCCTAAACGCACTTGCCGTACACCTCCACTATGGTCCTTCCACATCCAACTCGACTTGGTCCCCCCTACATCTCCTACCAATTGCATATCCTGTAGGTTTTGCTTTGACTATTTATCTTTCTGTGCTTATACTTCATCTATGTATAGTTTTGTACTTTTGTGGCATTATACCACGCGATTTTTTACTACTCCAATATAAAGATAACAAAAAAAATAATAGTATATGTCTAAAAATGTCAGTGTCATCGGTGCAGGAACTATGGGCAACGGTATCGCCCATGTATTTGCTCAATCAGGTTTTGAAGTACAGTTGATCGATATCTCAGAAAATCAACTCTCCAAAGCGCTCACGACTATAGCAAAGAACCTGGATCGACAGATCAAAAAAGAAATCATCACAGAAGCACAAAAATCCCAAATTCTTAACCGCATCCGACCGACGACCGATATGACTTCGGCAGTGGAGGGAGCAGAAATAGTCATCGAAGCAGCTACCGAAAATCTCCAGCTCAAGAAAAAAATATTTGCCGATTTGGACAAAAATACGCCACCGGATTGTATTCTGGCTACCAATACTTCTTCAATATCGATTACAGATCTGGCATCCGTCACAGCACATCCCGATAAAGTCATCGGCATGCATTTTATGAATCCGGTACCGATCATGAAACTCGTCGAAATCATCAGAGGATATTCGACAAGTGATCACACGACGCAGCAAGTGATGCAAATCTCCCAAACACTTGGAAAAGTACCTGTAGAAGTCAATGACTATCCCGGATTTATAGCTAATCGTATCTTGATGCCTATGATCAACGAAGCCATCTACAGTCTGTACGAAGGTGTAGCAGGAGTAAAACAAATCGATACCGTCATGCGACTTGGGATGGCGCATCCTATGGGTCCACTCCAACTCGCAGATTTTATCGGTCTGGACGTATGCCACGCCATATTGCTGGTCATGTACGATGGTTTTAAAAATCCTAAGTACGCACCTTGCCCGCTCCTGACCAATATGGTTCTTGCAGGCAAACTCGGTCGAAAATCAGGTGAGGGATTTTATAACTATTCGTCCGGTAGCAAAGACCTCAGCGTAGCAGATCGCTTTGCCTGATCCCACTCCAATATCATGGAGTTAGCGTAAAAGATATCTTTTTCAGAGCTTAAAAAAGGATATAATAATCGTTTTTTGTTCATCATTTGGCACACTACCAATTGTTACAGATCATAAGCTTACTTGATCAAGGTCATTTTTTTATACTTACAATATATTGATTTTTATTTCAACAATAAAAATCAAATATTATGCATATCGATAACAACACAAAGCTCAGTGCCTTGAAGGCAAGCTTTAACAAAAAATTTCCAGGACTCAAAATAGAGTTTTATCAAAAAAAGCATAAAGATCACACAGGATCCCCCAACGATATAATGTACAAAAAAGATTACAGCATCAAAGAAATAAGCGACGTAATAAAAGGAGCTGAACTGACATTGGATCCACAGATGCTCGTATCCGATTTTGAAGATATGCTCGAATCACAATTCGGACTCCATGTCCAAGTATTCAGAAAATCTAACCAACTGTGGCTACAAACTATCACTACGGATGACTGGACATTGGAAGTTCAAAACCAAAAAGGTTTAAATTCCATGGTGGACTAAAACTCGAGCTATGGATAATAGATTTAAAAAAAATATAGACTAACAATCGCATAACCTCTTTTAAAATTATATCATCTCAAAATATCAAGCTATTAGGTATTTCCAAAAAAAACTCCATAATGTTACGTATTCTTTTTCCAACGGATTTTTCAGAAACTTGTAATAATACGCTTCAATATATTATAGAACTAGCAGCCTATCATCCTCTCCAAGTAGATCTATTACATATTTTTGATATTCCAACCCTGATATCCTCCAATATGCCTTACGGAGCCGTCGAGGGCATGGTAGAAGAAAAAAAAGAAAAAACACGCATAGAACTGGACCACTGGCGCAATAAACTTTCGCTGACGCATCGAGGAAAAATATTTGCTCGATATGGCTCTTATCCTTCCTCTGTCATCCAAGAACAAACATTGGAGTACAATTATGACCTGATCATTATGGGCTTGCGCGAAAAATACAACCTTCTGGATAAGACTTTTGGCTCAGTGACACTACACAGCATCTACAAGACCAATATACCCGTGCTAGCCATACCATTTACCACGAGATTCAAACCAATCGAACATGTCCTATTTCCTACAGAACATCCAAAAATCAATAATGCAGCAGAAGCCGAAAAAGCCGCACTAAAGATCATTGAAAAATTTATCACTCCGTTTAAGTATCATAAAATCCATATGCTGCACGTAGATAAAAATACAGATAATCAAACTCCAAAACTCAGCATTTCTAACCAACCTGCTCCCAATATCAGCTACACTCTGGCAAGTGCCGGACGCATAGACCAAAGCATACGTGCTTATATTGAAGAGTATCAACCGGACTTGCTTGTCTTCAAAAAAATACATCGAGGCTTTTGGGAAAAACTCTTCCACACGAGCATCACAAAGGAATTTTTGTTCAAGAGCAATGTCCCTGTATTCATACTCTAATAGTATCCTATAAATATTTCGGAACGGCTACCCATCTACTTTTCTAACGCGGGATTTTTTGGTACAATAAGAATGGGGCAACCCCTAAACGAGATTTAGATGATTGCCCCTTGAGCACTACTATCCAGTTCATCAAAATGAATAATACCTAAACTATCTAGGCTTACAAGTACAATATTGACAATAATTATTTGACCGAACAATGATAGTAATCATATAATAAAATAATTCTTATAGTCTCCAGGAAAATTCCAATCTCCGACAGCACAGACTACTCATTGATCACCATGACCGGTCGCTCAAGTTGGTAAAGTTTTGCTTTCGTTTTGCTCTTATGCAGAAAACTACCGAACCACCCGCGCCGCCTGTGCACCATAGCTAACAGATCAGCATGTATATTCTGGCAGTAAGATCCTATAGCATCGACTACAGACGCATCTGACAATACATTTACCAGCTTGAACTCGATTGCTTCCATACAGGGCAACGATGATACCGATATGTTCTCTTGTACATCATCAGAAATGTGCAATAAATGCAATGGAGCATTATAAACTTTTGCGATAGCGCACACCGGTCTGAGTACGGATTCGATGAGTAAGTCCGGTCGATCGACAGCAAAAACTATCTGATGCATCTCATCATCAGACTCGTATCCCGGTGGAATAGCAATGACCGGTACTTTGCATGTATTGAACAAGACTTCCGTCACCGACCCGATGATATAATCCTTCATAGCTGTCATCCCTTTCGTACCTACTATCACATAATCAAAAGCATGTTGAGTAGCATACTGAGCAATATAACGCTTCGGGTCCAGTTCCGTTACTTTGGTCGTAAAATTGACCAAGGAAGGATTGTACTTCAGCTTGCGGACTAAGACTGCCATATCATCCTCCGCCTGTCGAATAAAAATCGACTGGACATCCACAAACAAAAGCGATCGCTTACGGATATTGGTACAGTGCAATAGCTCTATATGCCCACCACCCATTTTCTCTACAAAACGAATAGCGTACTCTACTGCGTGCACACAACTATCCGAAAACTCTATAGGACAAAGTACTTTCATCAGATCAGTTTTTTTTTAATAAATTTATTGACTACATCCTCAAGCCAAAACTAATAAAATAAACTATACCGAATCACAAATGAATAAAATAAACAGGGATCGTTGACTTCAGTACCATCTCCTTACTCACGCTTTGAAATAACAAGGACTCCAAATAGCTCTGCGCATCCGGGATGACCATCAGCATATCCGCATGAAAATTGTATGCACATGACAGCAAAGAATCACCGATGCGGTCATCTGCCATGAGCTCTATCTCAAACCCAAAATTTACTTCATTATCACTAAAATACTCTCGGATGATCGTATCACTTTCTTTTTCATAGTCATCCTTAGGATTCGTTTTTACGTGCAAAAACTTAATGAATGCTTTGCGTTTTTTATTCCACTTTCGGATCCTGTCGAGCAATTTCTTATCCATCAAATGATGGTCACTTGCCAATACAACTTTCTGAAGACCGGTATATTTCGAATGCCGCGGAATGAGCAATACAGGTACCTTTACGCGCTTGACCACTCCCAAAGAAATGGTACCAAACCAACGTTCCAGCAAGTCATACTTGTCCCGAGTTCCCATGATGATGTAATCATACCCTTTGGAGGACTCGCGCACAATAGTCTCTACCGGGACACCTATCTTTACACTCAAATGGCATCTGGCAGGTAGAACGTTGTACTTAGAATTGGCCAAAATATATTTTTCCAGACTCTTCAATATAATCTCCTCTTTGGATTCTTCCATCTGAATAGGCTCTTGGAGATCCAACATACCCATAGTGACATGGACTATCTCTATCCTATCCATTGGACTCGTATATTCCATGGCATATTCTATGGCATTAATGGATACTTCAGAAAAATCCACAGGCAATAATACTTTTTTCATAATCCTATATTTTTTGATTCAATGCTAAAACTACCTCGTCTTTGACAGGTAGTCAATAACACAGATCATTATTTTTTATGATTAGCCCACATATTAGATAGGAGTATTTTTGGGCGTGCCCTCGTACCTCGGGTCGGGCTATGCAGGGGTACGCCCTTGGCTCCCGTCCTCCCTTCGTCGTGCCTCCTCTGTCCGGACCGCTCGTACCTCGCGCCCTTACTATCCCTCACGCAGCAGACCTCCGATCCGATGCTGATTTTTTCTTAAATACTATGCACTAATCTTCCTTAGCTGTCACCGACAAGAAAAAAAAATCAGCACAGCATCACTTTTCTAATCAAAATTTGCTATATTGTCGTCAGATCCTGGTTGACTCCACTACGCATTCTGCCCCCAATCGCCTTATACACTATCGTCCATATCCTTATAACACTATGCGTGTTGGGATAGCGATGAAATTATATCATCTAAAATCAAAACAAAATGAAAAAACTATTAGCAGAATTTATCGGAACATTTTGGCTGGTCCTCGGGGGTTGTGGTAGTGCTGTTTTGGCAGCAGCCTATCCTGAACTAGGCATTGGATTTGCCGGAGTATCTTTGGCGTTTGGACTTACGGTATTGACAGGTATTTATGCATTAGGGCATATCTCGGGTGCCCACTTCAATCCTGCCGTATCTATCGGACTTTGGATGGGTGGTAGGTTTGAAGCGAAAAATTTATTATCCTATATTGTAGCGCAAGTATTGGGCGCGATCGCCGGAGCGGGTATTCTATATTTGATCGCTTCGGGCAGGGCCGGATTTGAAGCCGGATCTTTTGCTGCCAATGGCTTCGGGGAGCACTCTCCGGGTGGCTATAATATGATGTCTGCCTTTATTACTGAAGTGGTCTTGACGTTTATGTTTTTGATGGTCATCCTCGGGGCTACCCACTCAAAAGCTCCTAAAGGATTTGCAGGAATTGCTATCGGTTTGGCACTGACACTCATACACCTCATCTCTATTCCTGTGACCAACACATCAGTCAATCCGGCTCGAAGTACGAGCCAAGCTATTTTTGCAGACAACTGGGCTATACCCCAATTGTGGTTATTTTGGATCGCACCTATTATAGGAGCCCTACTCGCCGGACTGGTGTACAAATATATATCGAGCGAAGAATAACTCCAATACCACCCCCAATATTGCCGGAAGTCATACACCTTTTTAGAGTGTGTGGCTTCTTTTTTTTGAGAGTATATCATCATACTCATGTTTCGGTAGTTAAAATCACCGGATTGAGGTCCCGGCGGGGCGACCTGTAAAATATGTGCACTACATACACACAAATATATTTCAGGAATAATACGAAACGCTATCAAAAATTAGTATTCATTTTTGGGTAGCTTACACGAGCTCCGGACAGGCGTAGTCCAAACTTGTTGAGTTTGTCAAAAAGAGTATCAAATCGTCAAACTCATTTTGATTTTTTTCTCGAGTTCTTTGACGGTTTCCCGTGTGATGACGTCCGTATCGATGAGGTCTCGGACTGCTT
>JAJRUR010000180.1 GCA_024277695.1 Bacteroidota bacterium
TCTTGGAATGCTACGGATGATTTTTCTAATCTGAACTTCAAAGAACTGTTGACGCATCGAAGTGGCATCAAAAAAAACAATAATGATGGTTATGGAGCCCAGGTTTATTCAAATCTACAAAGTGAAGCCCAAAGTCTTCAAAATCCCGTCAAGACATATCAGTATTGTAACAAAAATTTTTCGATGTTTAGGGTATTGATACCCAATCTGCTCAACGGCGTACCATGGGCACCCGGAGCGACAGAAGAAGTGGCTTATGCTGAAGTGTACAAAGCCTATGTGCAGGACGAAATTCTAGAACCTGCTCAGATTCCTAATCCCACCTTGACCTGGACGGACAGTTATGCTGCCTTATATCCATTTCCATACAGCAACCAAAGCGGTATAGGCAAAAAAGATTGGACGCTGAACTCAGCAGCAGGCGGTTGGTATCTTTCTGCTGTAGAACTCGGTTCGTTGATGGCTTATACTTGGTACACAGAGGATGTCATCTCTACAGAAGATTTGGGATTGATTACGCACAAGCTTAATTTGCTCGGACTTTCCGAGTCCACTGAGGGAGATCACGGTCTCTATTTGGCCAAAGGAGGAGGGCTTATGAGCAATCCGCATATTTTTATCATGCACTATCCCAATGATATACAGTTGGTTATAGTGACTACGGGGACTGACTATAACACAAATCAGTTTATGGCTGTATTACGCGATGCCTTTGACGATGCCTGGGAGTGACCAATTTATTCTATGCTATATTTTTTTATATTTTCTTCTCCTCGGATGATACGCGAATACAAGGAATACTGTTTGTTAAAGATAAACGCAAAGAGCAATTTTGTCCATGAAGAGTGGCTTTCGAGTGTATCATAATATTCGGGAGCTATGGCTCTGAGTTTTGGTAATTTGTTCCAGGGAATCGAAGGAAAATCATGATGTTCGTTGTGATAGCCTACATTGAGCGCCGGGATATTGAGTGGTCCGTAATAGCTAAAGGTTTCTTGTTTGCCATCCAAGGTATAATGTTCTTGAATCCATCGTGCACCTAAGGGATGCAGACCAAGGGCAAAGACCATCGAAAACAGCAAGTACAGGATAGCATTCCATCCAAAAAAATAAATAATCAAAATATCTGCGATCAAGATGACTATTAAGTTAATAAATACCCAACCCTGAAAGGTTTTTACTTTTCGAGTAAAAAAACTACGCGTCACCTGCATAAAAGGAAACAAAAACAACCAAATCATTTTTCGCCACCAGATATTTTTGACCAATTTTGCTTCCCATGTATTGGGCAGATCTGCATCATAATCGTGATCTCCCATATAGGCGTGATGTTTGATGTGATAGTTGCGAAAAGCAAGCGCTCCGGGAAACACGTTGGGTATATCACTGAGTATGCCGGCTATTTTATTCCAAATTCTTTTTTTGAATATTAAGTTGTGACATGCTTCATGGATGATCACATAGAGTGCGTGATTAGCAAAAGCTCCGATGACAAAAGCCATTGCAATAGCGAGCCACCAGTAGCTCAAACCCTTTTGACCCAACCACCACGCCATGCTCAGTTGTATGCCTAATACGATCAAGAGTAGCAAAAAAGTAATGGGTGATCGAGATATTAATTGGGCTACTTCGGGATGTTTGGCGATAATTTCTCGACTTCTTGATTTATGCGGTTCATCTTGAGCCGACATAAAGAATGTGTCATGCGATGTCATAAGGCTGGTCGTTTTGCTAAAAATACGCCGTAAAGATAAGGAATAAGTCCTAAACTTGTGGCTCGCCTATGGATTTAAGGTAGATATGGGATGTTGATTCTTTCTTAAAAATTGGATTGATCAGCATCGGTCCTGGCATAGACGGAACTCCGTATTATTCGTCTTGAAGATAAAAGCGCAGATCCGGATACTGATCTACTAAAAGGGATAGCTCAGAGCGTGTAGCTTCGACCCCATCGATGTAAGCGACTACTTTGGCCTGTGTATGACCTTGGGCTAGCAGCTTTGTTTTGAGACCTGCCGCGGCATGATAGTTTTTGAATAACCCTATCATATACTTGTAAAGGGGGTCTGACAGTTGTTTTTCGATCATGGCATCTTTACCTTGAGTAAATACTGCTTGAAGAAATGGTTGGCTCAGACTAGTGATAAATACCCGATAAGTTAGCCCTCGGTTGAGTTGGGCAAATTGTCGGGCATCTGTTTTAGCTAGGCGGCTTGATACCTGGAGGTTTTCTTTGACGATATGTATGGGGATGTCTCCGGAGTGGATGATATCGATATCTATTCGGCGGTTAAGTGCTTGACCGGGCTTCAAGGCTTTGCCATTACGGCTATTAAAAGCTAAAGGGTATTGAGCTCCTAGTCCCCGTAGCAATATGCGGCCTGTGGATACTCCCTGGCTGAGCATATATTTTGCGAGTTTTTCGGCACGTTTTATCGAAAAATACACATCTAGGTTTGCGGGGTCTCTTCCGTCTGAGTGTACGGTGAGCAACAATTTGATTTCGGGATAGCTTTTGAGCAAATTGATATATTTTTCCACCTCTTTTATGTTGGGGCCGGAGAGCACAAAATCACTTTCAGAATATTGCAACGGACGGATGCGAAAATCTTTAATTTCATTGGGTTGGAATACAGTAGATGCATCTGTATGAATGTCGGTAGCAGTTCGGTGCTGTACCAAGTCAAAACTGATGGGCGAAGAGACTATCTGCTGTGCGGCAATACTTTTCTTAAAAAAGGCAGAGTAGATATCCAGTCCACCAAAACCCTCTACGCGATTGGAACAAAAAACAGCACTGGAACCATCTGAGTTCGGTCTAAAATATAGATCGTCGGCCGGTGAGTTGATCGGTGTTTTTAGATTGATAGGGATAGACCATTGTTGCTTATTGTCATTAAAAGCAGAAAAAAATATATCCAAGCCTCCTATACTTTCTATACGATTGGAGCTGAAATACATACCTCTTCCGTCTTTGGTCAAAAAGGGTGCTACTTCATCAAAGGCTGTATTGATCTGTGGCCCTAGATTTTGGGCTTCGGACCAAGTGCCATTGCGCCATTTGGCATAATACAGATCGTAGCCACCATAGGAGTTTTTCAAAAAACGACTAGAAAAAACGATCGTCGTATCATTAAAAAAGTATAGCCCGCCCCGATGTTCTATTTTGAATTTTGAGAGATCAGAAACTCCGGTTTTTGGGGATTGTCCATCTAGGAGGACTACAAAAGTATCTACCATCACGACGGCCTTTTTGGCGCGACTGCGCTCAAAGATTAATTGTTGGCCTTGATGGGCAAAGCTCAATAAATATTCTGAAGCATCCGTATTGAGTATGGGATTAAATACCTGCGGACTAGTCCAGACACCTTGGACCTGTTCGGATGCATACATATCGGAGCGAAAAAAACCATAAAGTTTGTCCGGCTCGTGCTTAGAATTTCGCATGCCTCCGACACTACCAAATCGGTCGGAAGAAAAATATATTTTTTGACTTTGGTTCGGGCTGAATACGGGCAACCACTCTTGATAAGCAGAGTTGATGTTTTGACCCAAATTATCGACATAGGCCAATTGTTCGGCATATTGGGTTTGGATGCCCGAGCCGCATCGCTTAATCTGGTCAATTGCATATGGAGACAAATCATGATGCTGACCTTTTGAGCGCAAAAACAGTTTATAGAATCGGATGGCTTCCTTGTAGTTGGATTCGAGATGATAAATCTTAGCTAGATGCAAGTAGATGATTTTGTCAGCATTTTTGTCTGTATTGAGCAATCGAATGAATTCTTTTCTTGCTCGGGCGAGCTTGCCTGTTTCGAAGTAAGCATTCGCAAGATAATAGCGATTGATCGGTGCATCCGCACGTATATCCAAAATTTGTTCGTAGATGGTTAAGGCTTGTCGAA
>JAJRUR010000011.1 GCA_024277695.1 Bacteroidota bacterium
TCGAAGAAAATGATATCCGTGGAGCCGAACATATCCTCATCAATATCACATCCGGTACCAAAGAAGTCACTATGGACGAAGTTTTCGAAATCACTGAATATGTCCAAGGTGAAGCCGGACATGCTACCAATCTGATTTGGGGTAATTGTTCCGACGAATCTCTTGGAGAAAAAATCAGTATTACTATCATCGCAACAGGATTTGACAAAAATGAATCTGAAAATGTGGAACCTGTCAAAGAAAAAATTGTTGTACAATTAGATGATGAGTTAGATGTCATACATCGAGAACCTATTTTTGAAGTCGATTCGGATGATGATCACCAGACTTATGAGCTGGAGCCCAACGCAGTGTACACAGACCCACAACAAGTAGTACACGATCTTGAAGAAGCTGAGCCTCTCATCAAAACGAAAACAACTACCGACACAAAACAAACATCTGCATCAGGTCAAATATTGGCTTTTGACTTTGATGATGTACAGGAAAGTAATGCGTCCCCGGTAGAGTCCTTGCCGCTTTCGGATATCGAAAACGTGCCGGCTTATCTCAGACAACAGGTGCGCTTGGAAGAATTGCCCAATCGCAAAGAAACGGAAATGTCTAGATGGAGCATTCAGGCGGATGGAGAACCCCGGTTAAAGAAAAACAATCCGTTTCTACACGATAACGTTGATTAAAGATCGTTCGTCTTCATACTTTCGTCTTTCAAGTTAATCATGAGATTGGTTAAATTTGTCGAAAGTAGGGCTGCCTCTCCGGCAGCCCTTTTTTTGTCTTAAAATGGCTTCGTTTGGCAAAATTATCTTGCCCAGATTCGCCGAGATGTGCGTTGGGTTATGAGTAGATTCTGCCTCTGCTATTTCGAAACACAAATATGGAGATGATAAAAAAAAGTGGAGTCTGGACTGGAGATGAGCAGCAAGTGCTAGAGTTAATTCTTCAGCAGTTTTCTAGTCACTATCCGACCATCTGTTTCGATGCGTATGAAGTAAGCGCCACGTCTGAGTAGTGAGACATCTATGCGATGTGTGTGACGTGCATCATCAAATGATTGTTCAATGATGACTTGTCCGGTGATAGAAAGCACTGCAATCCTACGGATAGCTTGTATATGCGTTACGACCACAAAAGACTTAGCAGGGTTGGGACTGATCCGGACTTCGGATGGGCTTGTCTTTGAGTTATCCAAGGCTACTTCTTGCCCGTACAGGGAGCTGATGCTTATGAGTAGGAAGAAGAGTAGCATTTTTTTCATCGATAGCAGATCAATTTATTTTAGTGGCAGTTGGATGCAAATTTTTTCCAAGGTGTGGTTTTGTAATGGTCATCTGCAAAGTATCTGATGATCACTGCAAAATCCTTTGGACTATGAAACCCTTTTAAAGCTTGAATAGTGCGAAGTTTGTTGTCCAAAAATACGACAGTAGGGTAGCTGAGATTACCTTGTGTAAGCGCAGCGGCCAATTCGTGATAACCTCGCTTATTTTTTTTGAGATATTTGTAGGTCTTGCCATGGATGACCACGGGTGCTTTCTGTTCGGCATTGAACTTGATCGCATAAAAGTTTTCATTGATATACTTAGCGATATCTTCATTTTGAAAGGTGACTTTGTCCAGACGCTTACACCAGCTGCACCAACTCGTATAGATATCTACTACAAACTTGCGCTGTTCTATTTCATTACGTCTCAATGCTTCGTCCCAACTCATCCAATTGATTTGTGTTTGGGATGATGCCCAATATGTAGATCCTAAAATCAAGAGTACTAATATGAATAACTTATTTGCCATAGTTCCAAAGACGTATATGAGTTCGGTCTGATTACAAAATAACAATAATCCAACAAGATAACCAACAGGAGGATAGGCAAAGTGTCCATATTTAAAATAAGTTTAACATTTGCGACTAGCATACTGCATCAGCTAATTTTTAGCGTTGGGCATAGATAGGCGACTATTTAGAGGATTTTCAACACAGCCTCTTCGAGGTTAAATCTTGGATTTATCGCAGCAATGGTACCGTCGCGATCGATCAGAAAAGTTTTGGGGATTCCGGTTACTCCATAGGCTTTTGCCGCCTTGGTATCCCACTTCATCAGATCACTTACGTGATTTTCCCAGACGAGTTTGTCTTTTTTGATAGCTGCTTCCCAGCGCTGCCTGGATCTGTCGAGTGCTTCTTGGAGTTTTTCGGGATCGTTGCGATATCGGGCTCTTCCACGATTGTCCAAACCATCTAAGGATACATTAAAAACAGTAAAACCTCGGTCTTTGTATTTGTGATACACTTCTACGACATGTGGATTGGCTCGGCGACAGGGACCACACCAGCTAGCCCAAAAATCGAGCAAGACTACTTTTCCTTTTAGATCAGATAACGATCTGGGTTTCCCATCGAGTCCCGGCATAGTAATATCCGGAGCGATGTTTCCGACGCGGATTTTTTGGCGAGCTTGTTTAGCTTGTTCTTGGGCTTCTAGATTCTTGACGACTTTGGCATACGCCGTATAGAATTCTGTGTCTTCGTAGCCGGATTTTAGTCTTTGGAGTGCTATTTGGTGTATTGGGTACAATTCTGAGCGATTAGTTTTAAGGGATTGGACTGCAAAAAGCGCGGCTGAAAGTGGATTATTACTTTCCTTTAGATATTTTTTTATTTGCTCGGTATTGACTTCTCTGTTCAAGTAGTCTGTCCACTTTTTGGTGTATTCTTCCGTATCAGGGGATCCGGTTACGGATATTTTTGAAGTACCAAAATCCGTCAAATTTCCCTGCATTTGTATATTTTTTTCAGACCCATCCAATATGATATAATGTTTTTTGCCTCCGATCCTAATGCGATAGATATTTGGTCCATTGGGCGGGATAGTGAGCACAAATTTTCCGCTCTTCGGGATATCTGTTTTGGCGATATTTTCATTGATGAGGGGTGTCTTGACCAAATCCAAAAATGCAGCGGATCCACCCGAATCCTTGATATTGAGTTCGATTTTGCTTGTGACTGTATCGGACTTGCACTGTAGGAAAATCAAGGAACTCAGTGCGAATAAACTTATTAGTAAAACTCTCATAGTTGATGTATTGATGTATTAATTTTCTTGATGCATAATTTCTTTCAAATACTGGTTATAAGGAATTTTCCATTCGTTGATGTTGCCAAAATTTTCGTTATTGACTGTGATTTGGCCATTTGTTACCTGCCCTAATTTTATATACGAAACATCTAGTTCTTCTATATGTTTAAGGACGGAGTCCAGATCTTCCGTTTTGACGCTTATGATAGCGCGACCTTGATCTTCATTAAAGAAGAAAAGATCGGAACGGGATCCCTCGGGTGATGCTATTTGGAAACCGAGATCTGCTGCGATGGCAGATTCCATAATACTGGTCAGGCTACCTCCTTCGGAGATGTCATGGGCACTTTGAAGCAGTTGGTTTTGGTTAAGTAAATGGATGATATCGTGTAGTTTTTTTTCAGCTTCGAGCTCAAAACGAGGCACAGGTGCATATCGTATTTTATGAAAGATGCGTAGATATTCGGAATAAGAGAAAGCATGTGGAGCATCTCCCAGCATCAGGATGATATCGCTAGCATTTTTGAAATCCAATGTGATCAATTGGTCAGGATGGTCCAAAATACCCATCATACCGATCGTCGGAGTGGGATAGATGGGGATGGTTTGGTCGTCGAGTATTGTTTGGTTGTAAAAGCTGACATTGCCACCCGTAACGGGCGTGTCAAAGAATCGGCAAGCGTCGCCCATACCTTGGATAGCTTGGGTAAACTGCCAATATACTTCGGGGTTGTACGGATTGCCGAAATTGAGACAGTTGGTGATGGCGACGGGAGTACCGCCGCTGCAGACGATATTTCTTGCGGCTTCTGCGACTGCTATCTGAGTGCCTGTGTAGGGATCGAGATAGACATAAGCCGAATTACAGTCTGTAGTCAAACAGAGCGCTTTGTCGGAGGATTTGATACGAATTACTGCGGAGTCAGACTTGTGTAGCGTATTGACGGAGTTGGTTCTCACTGTACTGTCATATTGTTCAAAAATCCATTTTTTGGAAGCGATATTGGGTGATCTGATGAGGCCTAAAAAGATAGGCTTTAGGTGGTTTGGATGCGAGATATGCTGTGCAGCGAATTGATCTAATTTTTTGAGATACTCGGGTACTTTTGTCGGTCGGTCATAGACCGGAGCACCACCACCCAAGACGAGATCCCAAGCGGGTACGTCAGCTACGATCTTTCCATTTTGAAAAAACTCTAATCGACCTGTATCTGTCACTGTACCTATTTGGGCACATTCCAGATCCCATTTATCAAAAATATCAAAAAACAAGGATTCTGATCCTTTTTCTATAACCATCAGCATCCGTTCTTGACTTTCGGAGAGCAATATTTCGAAGGCCTCCATGTGTGCTTGACGTGTAGGGACGAGGTCTAGATGTATTTCCATCCCCACTTTGCCTTTTGCACTCATCTCCGAAGTGGAGCAAGTGATTCCTGCTGCCCCCATATCCTGTACTCCGATGAGTTTGCCGGTTTTTATTGCTTCCAGTGTCGCCTCGAGCAACAATTTTTCTTGAAAAGGATCTCCGACCTGAACGGCCGGAAGATCATCTGCGCTATCTTCGGTGAGATCGGCTGATGCAAATGTAGCACCATGTATGCCGTCTTTGCCGGTAGCAGACCCTACGATCAAGACAGGATTGCCAACTCCGAGGGCTATTGCTGAAGCCGTTTGACCTATCTTTACAATTCCGGCAGACATAGCATTTACGAGGATGTTTTGATTATAACTTTCGTCAAAGTAGCATTCTCCTCCCACGGTAGGTACACCCAGACAATTGCCATAGTCTCCTATTCCGCGTACGACCCCGTCCACTAGCTTTCTCGTGTGCTTTCGCGAAAGCGCACCAAAGCGAAGCGAATTGAGTGCCGCTATTGGACGAGCTCCCATAGTAAAAATATCTCGATGGATACCTCCCACACCGGTTGCTGCTCCTTGATAAGGCTCTAGTGCCGAGGGGTGGTTGTGCGATTCGATCTTAAAAGCACAAGCCAATCCGTCACCTAGATCTACCAGACCGGCATTTTCTTCTCCGGCTCCTACCAAGAGTTTTTTGCCGTCACGAGGTAGAGTTTTAAGCCATTTGATCGAGTTCTTGTATGAACAGTGCTCGGACCACATCACCGAAAAGATGCTCAATTCGGTGAAGTTGGGATCTCGTCCCAAAATGTTCTTGATTTTTTCAAATTCTTCTTGGTTTAAGCCCAATTTGATAGCAGTATCTACGCTTGGTAAGGCCAGTGTGTCTGACATGTGTCGATTGGATTAGATTTATGAGGATGATGTGATTTTGTGCCGCTTCTTAATTTAAAAAACGGCTTACACACTATCGGAGTAAGCCGTCTTATACATCGTTTCGGTCAGGATCTAACTAAACATAGATTCTTTACCAAATTTTTTGGCCAAGAGTGCATATACGATGATGCGATATTTGTTGCGATTGGAACTGCCCAATTGTTCGCAGACTTCTTGGATAGCTTTGTCTAGTTCCGGTCCGTCATCCAATCCTAGTTTTTTGATCAAAAAATTCTTTTTGACGGTTTCCATTTCCGATGCTTGGCTGCAGGAGACTCTGGAAGCGTCCGGTAGATAAATGGATGGTCCTAAGGACTTGGCTACTCCTTCTAACAGATCATTGCTCAGTTTGACATTACAGTCTTTACACTCAGCGTGCACCGTGGTCATGACTTCTTCAAATTTGCTCATAATTACTTGATGTGATATTTAGTTAAAAAATATTTTCGAGCCCTAAATATATAACAATTTTTACTAATGTTATATGACTGAACTATGATTTTTTTTCACTTTGTCGTATTCCGACCAAACAGAGCTTTTGGAAGTTTTTTATATGATAAATATATGTAATGTGTAAAACGCAATATGGTAGAGAAGTACATTTGTTTTTGGAGTAGTTGCGTCTAATTTTGACTATGCGGCCTATGTTATATTCCCGGGAGTTATTTTTTTTTGTCAAGCGCTGGGAATGCTGTACGGGTAGGAGAGAGCCGGCTATTACCGCGTGGGTGTGTGTACTCCTGCAGCGCGCTTATCTGATCAGTTTTTTAAAAAGAGTTAAGGTTTTGGAAGAGTAAGGTGGATATTTTAATTTTATGTCCAACCATGTACCTGTGCGACTTATGGCTTTGAGTTGTGAAAAATTTCTAAATCCCCATTCTCCGTGATAATAGCCCGAGCCGCTTTGCCCTACACCTCCAAAGGGTAGATTTGGGTTGTTGAGATGTATGAGTGTATTGTTGATACAAGCACCTCCAAAGCTATATTTGTCGAGAATGTTTTGTATAAAAATTTTCTTTTTGCTAAAGACATACAGTGCCAGCGGATTGGGATTTTGTGCGATGATATGATCGATTTCATCGAGCTGGTTATAGCTGATGATAGGGAGGATGGGACCAAAAATTTCTTCCTGCATGATTTTTTGTGTCAGTTGCTTTTGTCGTACCAAGGTCGGCTCTATTTTTAATTGTTCAGCATCATATTTGCCGCCGTAGAGGATATCGGCTTCTTTGAGGAATGCGAGCATCCTGTCAAAATGAGCTTGATGGATCATTCTGCCCAGACTTTGGCTTCGTAGGGGGTTGTCTGTATAGAATGCTTTGATAGATTGGATCATTAGATCGGTCAAAATCGGGGCAACAGATCGGTGTACGATGATGTAATCAGGGCTGACACAAGTTTGGCCTGCGTTGTAATATTTTCCCCATACGATTCGCCGAGCACTGACGCTGAGATCAGCTGAAGGATCGACGATTGCCGGGCTTTTGCCTCCGAGTTCTAGGGTGATTGGCGTAAGCGTCTTTGCGGCTTCTATGGCGATTTTTTTTCCTATGGCTGTGCTACCGGTAAAAAATATTTTATCAAATCGAATACTGTTCATGAGCTGTGGCACTACCAAATGCCCTTTGCCTTGATAGAATGAAATATAATCGGGATCAAAAAATTCCTTTAAAAGTTGTTCAATGATGCGATTGGTATTGGGAGCAAATTCGGAACCCTTGAGTACTTGGACATTTCCGGCAGCAACGGATGCGACGAGCGGAGCAAATAACAGCTGAAATGGATAGTTCCACGGTCCTATGATGAGGCTGATACCCAAGGGAGATTTACGAATAAAACTCCGTGTAGGGAAGTGGAGTAATGGAGTAGGTTGCAGTTCATCCCGAGCCCAAAATTTTAGATTCCGTCTAGCGGCTTTGATTTCGGTATAGACAAATCCTATTTCGCTAGCGTAGGCTTCAGCGGGGTTTTTGCCCAGATCCTCCTTTAAGGCTTGTAAGAGTGCTTTTTCGTATTGTTGGATAGCTTTCTGTAATAGTTGGAGCTGATGTATCCTGTATTTGATATTCTTGGTTTCACCGGATAGGAAAAATGATTTTTGGCGGTGGAGGGCTTGGCTATATGTCTCGGGAATATTCACAGCAGAAAGGTAGTAATAAAAGTGATAGGGCAAGGGCACATCCGGCTAAAATATATCACAAAACATGCAGTACAAAATCTATAAATAGCATAATCAATTGATAGTCAGTATAGTTTGTATGGGTGCACCAAACATCGTGCTTTTTGCTATTGATCAAGCTCCGGCATATTTTGCAGATTTTTGATCCATCGGAGTACCAGCTCGAGTTGCTCTTCTTTGGTCAGGTAAGAGTTATCTAGTTCTATGGCATCTACAGCTTTGACCAGTGGTGAATCGTCTCTGTTCGAGTCGATCATATCTCGGTGGATTAGATTTTTGCGCACGCGATCTTGGGTTGTTTTGATGCCTTTGGCCATAAGTTCTTCGAATCGGCGTTGTGTTCGTATTTGGATTGAAGCAGTTAAGAATATTTTGAGATCTGCATCCGGAAACACTACGGTGCCGATGTCTCTACCATCCATTACGATGCCTCCTTTTTTGGACATCTGCCTTTGCTCGAGCACTAGTTTTTGGCGTACAGCCGAAATAGTTGACAGTTGGCTGACGAGTTCATTGACTGCGTGTGATCTGATCTGTTTTTCTACATTGATACCGTTGAGCGTGGTAATATTTTTGCCTTGGATTCTTTGCATTCCGATATGGATCAGCTTCAGGTGGTCTATGAGTTGTTGCTCTGTATTCAGCTGATGCTGAATATAGTATAGTGTTACTGCGCGATACATAGCTCCGGAATCGACGTAGATGTAATCGAGTTTTTCGGCAAGCATACGGGCAAGGGTACTTTTGCCGCAAGCGGAAAATCCATCAATCGCTATTGTAAGTTTTTTAGACATCAAGGGCCAAAAATAACAAAAGAGACAAACTATATGCTTGTCTCTCTTGGTATGCGTCCGTTTTAAAAGTTTGTTGCTTTAGGTCAAAAGTGTTGATAAATAACCAAAATTGCCGACAAACAGCTAGTATTCGTCTTCATTGAAAAGAAAGTCATCTTTACGAGGATAATCCGGCCAAATATCGATCATGTTTTCATAAATTTCACCTTCTTCGTCTTCGATGGCTTGGAGGTTTTCGATTACTTCCAGCGGAGCTCCTGATCGGATGGCGTAGTCGATCAATTCGTCTCGTGTGGCGGGCCAAGGCGCATCCTCCAAATGATGAGCAAGTTCTAGTGTCCAGTACATATAGTAATATTAAAAAATTTGTAAAATTCAATCAGATAACTGACATCTATGTAAAAATGTTCCCCAGATCGAACGAAATCTATTTAATAAGTAAAAAACTAAAGATTTAGATAATCATCATAGCGTCACCGTAACTATAAAAACGATACTTTTTCTTTACTGCCTCTTGATATGCCTCTAAGATGAGCTCTCTTCCTCCGAAGGCTGCCGTCATGATGAGCAAACTTGACTTCGGTAAGTGGAAGTTGGTAATCATTACATTGGGTATTTTAAATTCATAAGGTGGAAAAATAAATTTATTGGTCCATCCTTCTACTGCATTGAGTTCATTTTTGGCGGTAACTGCTGACTCAATAGCACGCATAGAAGTGGTACCAATACTGCACACTTTTTGTTGGTTGGCTCTTGCACGATTTACAATGTCTGCTGTTTTCTTCGGTATTTCAAAATACTCTGTATCCATTTTATGTTTGGAGAGGTCTTCGACTTGTATTTCTCTAAAAGTACCCAGTCCTACGTGAAGTGTGAGTTCGGCAAAATGGACTCCTTTGATTTCGAGTCTTTTGAGGAGTTCATCACTAAAATGAAATCCCGCCGTAGGGGCAGCTACCGCCCCTATTTCTTTGGCATATCTGGTCTGATATCTCTCCCTGTCTATAGGTTCGGGATCTCGATGGATGTATTTGGGTAGAGGTGTTTGTCCCAAAATTTCCAGACGCTGATGAAATTCTTCATTGGTTCCTTCAAAAAAGAACCGGATCGTTCGTCCGCGCGATGTGGTATTATCGACGACTTCAGCTACGAGTTTTTCTTTATCATTTTTGTCACTGAAATAGAGTTTGTTCCCTACGCGTATCTTACGAGCGGGATGGACTAGCACATCCCAAAGTTGGGATTCTTTGTGCAACTCTCTGAGGAGAAAGACTTCGATGTCAGCCCCTGTTTTTTCTTTGCGCCCATAGAGTCTGGCAGGGAATACTCGGGTATTATTAA
>JAJRUR010000181.1 GCA_024277695.1 Bacteroidota bacterium
ACAAAATAATGACTAGAATCCCGGGGTTGTTCTTCATACTCGCAAAAATAGGTATTTAATCTATAGTTTTTGAATCAAATAAATAGCTCTACCCCAATCTTTATATGGTTAAAGGCCTTTTTTTAAGGTATTGTCGACTATCAACAAATACGGATATACAAACCGATGGATTATCCTCGTAACAGAACTTAATAAAAAAACTGCCCGGCGTTAAGTCAATTTGAACTCTGTTCAGACCTGCCGGATGGCTCGGTGACCTCGTAGGAGATATCATAATCCTGGAGTACAATGTCCAGTACACGATCTATACCCGGAGTATATTTCTCTTTGAGATCATATCCATTGAGCTTGCCGAGACGATGCCACCAATAAGCTTTGACACCCGATCGGGTGTTTTTGATCAGATCAAAGGTAGAAATATCCAGATGTCGTTCAATCATTTTGGTGAGGATAAGTCCTTGGGTTTTGGACAAACTTTTTAGCCTGGATTTAAATTTTTGCTTGAGCTTTTTGTTGAGTTTGCGATTGTGTTTTTTGCGCTTGCGCTTGCTCATCCCTTCGGTATCGTACTCCATTTGCCTATAGATCTTAATAGCTTCTACAGCGTAGGGATAGACCTTATTGGCATAGCGACGATATTTTCGATAGCGATTGTATTCCGACCGACTCCCAAAATCATAAAGACTGCTCACACTTACATCATCGAGATCCGCTACAATAATCGTATCCCCATCCGAAATAAAAGCGGTAACCACCTGCCCCTCTATCTTGATCCGTTCACGACGCTCGTCGGACTGTGCTGATGATTGCGTAGCGGACACTATGCTACAAAGAAGTATAAAAAAAAGATATTTCATAAATAATATGATCTTGGAGTACAAAGATAGAACGCTAATGCTTATCAAATGATCGTTAGGAGAATGTTAAAAAAATCCTCGATAATATTGCATTTCAGCACAGCTTTTGAGCTATATCTATCCATCAACCCAATCCTACATCCATAGCCATCATGATGATAAATCCAATGATAAAGCCCATAGTGGCTATGTCTGTGTACTTGTCCAGTTGCGTCTCCGGTATTACCTCTTCTACCACTACAAAAATCATCGCACCGGCAGCAAAAGAAAGAGCATAGGGGAGTATGGGCTGAAAGGTCATCACCGCCCAAGCTCCCAAAACTGCTGCCATTGGCTCTACTATCGCTGACATCTGACCGTACATAAAACTCCTACGCCTCGAAAAACCCTCGCGACGTAATGGCATAGCTACAGCAAATCCTTCGGGAAAATTTTGCAAACCAATACCAATCGCTAATGCTACAGCTCCGCCTATCGTGGCACCGGGAAGCCCTGCCGCAGCCCCTCCAAATAAAACACCTACCGCCAGACCCTCAGGTATATTATGCAGCGTAATAGCCAATACAAGCAATACCGTCTTATGCCATCCCGTCTTCATACCCTCCGGGTGTTGAAAATTGATATGTATATGCGGAAGCAGCTTGTCCAAGCCAAACAAAAACATCGCACCAAGAAAAAATCCCACTACTGAAGGAAATACTTTGATAAAACCACTACCCTCACTCATCTCAATAGCCGGTGATAATAAACTCCAAAAACTGGCAGCTACCATTACTCCTCCGGTAAATCCCAACATACCATCCAATACGGCTCTGTTCATCCCCTTAAAGAAAAATACCAATGCAGCTCCTGCAGCTGTTAGTCCCCAAGTAAATAGTGTAGCATAAAATGCCGCCAAAATGGGGTTTAATGTACTCATATAGCTTACGATTTGCTCTAGCATTATCTATGTTTTTTTGATTAAAATATTTTGTGCGATGCGCTTCGTCCATACAAGCGATTGATGGGTGGCCTCAATGAGCACTTCATAAGTCTCAGCATAAGCGTCAATCGATATCAATCGCAATTTGCAACCAATGCCTAGATTTCGCTCTGTCAGATAATTCAAAAACTTAGCATCGGAATCTACTATACCCTTTATCTCAAAAGAATCTCTCTCGCGTAGTTCATCTATTTTGATATAATCCGTCTTCGGTAGCTGCCCGGATCCATCAGGTATGGGATCTCCATGCGGGTCCGACTTGGGATGTCCCAAATACGCATCCAGCCGATCAGCCAGATCATGAATATTGACATGCTCCAGCTCCTCAGCGAGATCATGCACTTTCTCCCAGCTATAGCCCAACTTGTCATGCAAAAAAACCTCCCACAAGCGATGTCTGCGCACGAGCTGTATCGCCAGATTAGCACCATAGGTAGTAAGCTGTACTCCATAATATTTTTCATATTGGATTACTGCCTTATTGCTCAGTTTCTTGATCATATCCGTCGCAGATGCAGCTGAAGTCCCCATTTCTGAAGCCAACTCGTTTGTAGATACTCTACCATCCATCTGCTGAAGCTTATAAATGGCCTTGAGATAGTTCTCTTCAATAATAGAAAGTCCTGAATGCATAGCACAAAGATAGAAAAATATTTAGACTAGGCTAAATATTTTTCTATTAGTGGTCAAAAATTATGTCCCTTTGGAGGGGGTTAGGTGGAGACAACAGTACAACTCACCCCCGACCCCTCTCTTAAAAAAAGAGGGGAGCGCAGTCGTTTGGTTTTTGTCCCCCTCTGGAGGGGTTAGGGGGAGGACAACCCCTCCAGAGTTTGCAAATAAATTTGCAAGGCCATTTTGTGTCCCCTCTCCGAAGGTTGAGACTGCTTCGTCGTGCCTCCTCGCAGTGACGGTGTCTAAATCGAGGATCACAAGCGCATAAGCGAGTAGTGACGGTGTCCCACTCCGGAATTTGCAAATAAATTTGCAAGGCCATTTTGTGTCCCCTCTCCGAAGGTTGAGACTGCTTCGTCGTGCCTCCTCGGCAATCCGAGATGTCTAAATCGAGGATCACAAGCGCATAAGCTGTCAAGCGCATAAGCGAGTAGTGACGGTTTCCCCCTTTGGAGGGGGTTAGGTGGAGGACAAGAGTACAACTCACCCCCGACCCCTCTCTTAAAAAAAGAGGGGAGCGCATTCGTTTGGTTTTTGTCCCCCTCTGGAGGGGTTTGGGGGAGGACAACCCCTCCGGAATTTGCAAATAAATTTGCAAGGCCATTTTGTGTCCCCTCTCCGAAAGATGAGACTGCTTCGTCGCGCCTCCGTGCAGGGAGGGTTGTCCCCCTCTGAAGGGGGTTAGGGGCAGGGTTGGACACTTCAGAAAATTAAATATAAAAAATATTTATATATTATAGAAAATTGTTATATGTTTGTGTAAAAAAAAGTATGAAATCAATGTATAGTTGTTTGCAAAAAGTAAAAGACCATAGAAGAAGTCAAGGTAAAAGGACACCAATGGCCGCATTTTTAGAAATGATCGTTTTAGCAGGAATGAGTGGTCATTTTGGATATAGACCCATATCACGGTTTATAACAAATAATAAAGAATTTTTTGAAGCACGATATAATTTAGCACATGGAACACCATCATACACAACACTTAGAAATTTCATGAAAGGATTAAATTATAGAGACTTGTGTGATGCATTAAATAGTTGGATTATTCAATTTTTGGATAAAGAAGGCAGGTTGGCAATAGATGGTAAACGTATGAATTCCACAGTAGAAAATGAGGATGACTCGAAGCAAAATTATAAAAGTATGGTAAGTTTATTCTGTAATAAAAAAGGTATAGTAATAAAATCGCTTTCTATAGAAAATAAAAACAAAGAAGGAAATGCAGCTAGAGATTTAATAGCTCAATGTGAACTTAAAGGAATAAGCTTTACAATGGATGCATTGCACTGCCAAAAAAAACTACGGAAGCCATCGTGGAGTCAGGAAATGTATATGTACTTCAAGTAAAAGGAAAACGAAGCCTCGCAGGGACGGAATGCACCAACCTTATATTCTCAATCGATAAGAAGCAAAAAATCGGCGGCCGATACCTGTCACCGGATATATTATTTTTTTGTCCCCTAGATCGGGGTTGTCGTCCACAATACGGTACAGTTCGTTTTGGCGATCTGTGATGTTGTATACACCGAGCGTGATACTATGACTTGCTCTTCCTTCTTGGTTTATATCAAAACGCATATTAAAATCATGTCGAATGATGGGGCGAAGTACTGCACCGTGTTTGGCTTCATACCGTCGAATGTCATCGCGATACCGATCGGTAAATAATTGATCTTGTCTATTGTAAATATATCCGGCAGGCGTTCCGGATCCCATAGTACTCAGTAGGTGAGCTGTCCAGTTTTTTGAGAGCTTAAGTCCTAGATGTGCATTGGCATTATGCTCTCTTAAGTAGGGGGGTCTTTCGTTGAGACTCTGAAATATATTTTGGTCTAGGGTCCGTTCCGAATGACTCCATGTATAATTGGCCCCGTAAGAAACTCTTTGCGTTTGACCGCTCATGCTCCATTCCAATCCGTAAGAATCTACCGAAAGTGTTTTTTTAGTTTCGTCGATGGCTACATTTAATTGATTAGAAATGATATCCCGCAATGTAGGCTCATCCGTCAGATAGTTAAAGTTTCTTAAAGCGCTATAATACAATTCGGCAGTCCACTGAAAACTCCGCCCAAAATTGCCTTCTAGAGCCAGACTATATGACCAGTTGATCTTCGGATCTGTATTTTTATCAAAACCAATCCACAATGAATTAGGGTAACCCACTAAATCAAAATCCAATTTGTGAAAAAACTGTGTGCTCCGCTGTGCAAACAAACTGATATTCAATTTAGGACTGTGGCGATATTGTATGGCTAGCTTGGGAAGCAACTGTACTAAAGATCGATCTTCGGCACGCAATAGCGTCGAATAGAGTCCGAGTTGTACTCTGAAGTAATCGCTTAAGGTGATGTGGTCATCTAGATATAGATTCCACTGCGTGAGCGATGTATTGACTTGTCTAAAACGCGCCAATTCCAACTCACTCAAAGTCAGGCTTTCTGCACTTTTGAGACTATCTTGCCCTATCAAAAATTGAGGTGCCAAGACGTGGCGTGAGCCTGATGCTCCAAATTGGACAAAGTGTCTAGTACTCAGATAAAAGTCAAAGTCAGCCTGTAGCTTTGCATCGTTAATTTTGGATCGTAAGCTTATATAGCGGTTTTTATTAAAAGCACCTTTTACCTCATATTGTGAGGCGTTTTGGGCATCGTAATGAAAACCCGAAAAGTTTATGGAAGACTTTAAAAATAATTTTGGCGAAAGCAAGCTCGTCCAATGAAACGATCCAAAGGTATTGGACCAGTGATATTTGCGCTCTTCCAACAGATGAATGGCCTTATCTTGTTTTTGATAATCTAGCACATAGCTATAATTATCTGCACCATTAAAAAACTGAAGGACAAATCGATTTTTTTCGTTGGGTTGATAGTACAATCTTATATTGGCATCATTGAAGTCGATATTGGTTTGTGCTTCTGACCGGAGGGGGCCTCGATCGGGTATGATTCTAAAAGGCAGGCTCAGTGATCTACGTGCCGAGACCAAAAAAGAAAGTTTTGAAGGTATGATGGGACCTTCGATCATAGCTTTGACAGCACTTGGATTGATCGTAAATAGTCCACCGTATTTGCTTAAGTGTCCTACTTTGGTACGCACATCTACTACAGAAGATAATCGTTTGCCCATGGGTACGACAAGATTATTTTTAGAAAATTTGGTTTGACGCAGGCTACTGGTATTGAGCAAGGTAAATACACCAAAAACATGACTGGGATAGTAAACAGCTGTGCCGTCGATGAGGAGCAAATTTTGATCATCGCTCCCCCCCCTTATATTTAATCCGCCTATACCGTCTGCACCTGTCTGAACCCCAGCCTGTCGCTGGAGGACTCTGGCGATATCATCTTCTCCTCCGGGGCCGGCGTTGGTTCGGATAGCATCATCTGCTATTTGGATAGTTGTCTGCTGTATCAATCCATTATCTATAGAGTCAGCATTAAAAATAATCACTTCATCTAAAGTAACCGAGGGCGAGAGCCTAAAGTGCAACTGTTGGTTGCGGTATAGGTCGATTTCGATCTCTTTACTTTTATATCCCAGATAGGATATTACGATACGGTGTTTGCCTTCCGGCAAATACAGCGCATAATATCCAAAATTATTGGAGCTGGATCCTTTGCGCAATTCCGGACTATACACATTGGCGGACAAAAGTGCCTCTCCGGACAAAGCATCCGTAATGATTCCGGATATCAGATGCTGAGTCTGTTGACCACCGCGTATATAGAGTACGATCTGCTCATCTACAATAGCGTAGCGTATACGCGTGCCGCTAATCAACTTGGAGAGTATAGCTAGTGTGGACTGATCTGCGATCTTTATATTGAGTAAAAACTGCTGTGGTATGATCTCGGGACTATAGCTGATATTGACCCCGCTGACTTGACTCAACTTGAGCAAGGCGGCTTCCAGCCCGATGCCCTTGGCCTCAAATTGGGCGATACGCTTTTCTAGTACAGACTGGGCGATAAGCCCTAGAGGACAAAAAAGCAAGATCCATATATAATATTTTAGTAGTCGGCGCATTACACTTTATACAGCAGGTCTATTATTTGGGTTTATAGTTTTGGGTTTTTGTGATGTCGGTCGCGATCACGTTCTGTTTTTTTGTGCAGATTGAGCCGAAGTGCTTCTTCCAGATCGATACCTATCTGATTGGCTAGACAACTCAAGACAAAAATAATATCTGCCATCTCATCCGCAATATGTGTGTGGACTTGCTCGACTGGTACATGCGCCTTGAAGGACTGCTCTCCATACCTGCGTGCCATCAGCCTGGCCAACTCTCCGACCTCTTCTGTGAGTAGCACCATATTGGTCATTTCATCAAAATAGCGCACACCATAAGTAGTTATCCACTTATCTACATCGGACTGCCATTGTTTGATCGTCATATTATTGTATTTA
>JAJRUR010000182.1 GCA_024277695.1 Bacteroidota bacterium
AGTACTACTCACCCCCTGCCCCTCTCTTGAAAAAAGAGGGGAGCGCAGTCGGTGGGTTTTTGTCTCGTAGGATTGTCCCCCTTTGGAGGGGGTTAGGGGGAGGACAGCGCCTTCGGAATTTGCAAATAAATTTGCAAAGCCATTTGTGTGCCGTCTCCGAAGGGTGCGACTGCTTCGTCGTACCTCCTTGCAGTAACGGTTTAACGCGCTCATGTGCCAACAGTACTACTCACCACCGGCCCCTCTCTTGAAAAAAGAGGGGAGCGCAGTCGTTGGGTTTTTGTCTCGCAGGTTTGTCCCCCTTTGGAGGGTTAGGGGGAGGACAACCCCTTCGGAATTTGCAAATAAATTTGCAAAGCCATTTGTGTGCCGTCTCCGAAAGGTGCGACTGCTTCGTCGTATATCCTTGCAGCGACGGTCGGAGTTGCACGAGCGCATAAGTGTATAATCTCAACGCTTACGACTATAGTTGGGAGATTCTTTGGTGATGACGATATTGTGCGGATGGCTCTCTTGTACTCCGGCACTAGTGATTCTTACAAATTTTGCTCTGTGGAGATCTTTGATTGTGGCAGCTCCACAATATCCCATACTCGCCCTGAGTCCACCCATGTATTGGACCATTACTTCTGCTACGGTGCCTTTGAAGGGGACTCGGCCTTCGATACCTTCGGGTACGAGTTTTTTGATATCGTCTTCTACATCTTGGAAGTACCGGTCTTTGGATCCTAACTTCATTGCACCGACCGAGCCCATACCTCGATAGACTTTAAATTTTCGTCCTTCGTAGATGATGGTTTCTCCCGGAGCTTCTTCTACGCCAGCAAAAAGGGATCCTGCCATAATCGTCTGAGCTCCTCCGGCGAGGGCTTTAGCTATATCACCGGTATATCGTATACCACCATCTCCTACAATAGGGATTCCGCTACCCTTTAGACCTTCGGCAGCGGCCATGATAGCGGATAGCTGAGGTACTCCTACTCCGGCTACTATCCGTGTGGTACAAATGCTACCGGGCCCTACCCCCACTTTGACTGCATTGACACCGGCATCAGCTAGCGCTCTAGCTCCATCTGCTGTGGCGACATTGCCCCCGATGATCTGTAGGTCAGGATATTTTTGTCGTATGGACTTGATTGTGCGGAGTACTCCTTGTGAGTGTCCGTGGGCAGTATCTACTATAATGACATCTACATCTACAGCTACTAGTGCATCGATACGTTCATAAGTATCACCACTTACTCCTACAGCGGCACCAACTACCAATCTTCCAAAGGCATCTTTACAGGAGAAGGGAAAGTCGATGACCTTCATAATATCTTTGTAGGTGATCAGGCCGACGAGATGCCCATCGGAGTCTGTCACGGGTAGTTTTTCTATCTTATAGCGCTGAAGGATTTCTTTTGCTTGGTCCAAAGTCGTGCCGGCAGGGGCTGTGATAAGATTTTCTTTAGTCATAATTTCTGCTACGGACTGGGCCAAATTTTGCTCAAAGCGCAAATCTCTGTTGGTCAGTATTCCGATCAATTTATTATCCGAATTCGTAATCGGTATGCCCCCTATTTTGTGCTGTTTCATCAGATCCAAGGCATCTCTCACGCTTGCAGTTGCTTGCAAAGTCACAGGATCTATGATCATACCGCTTTCGGATCTTTTGACTGCACGCACATGAGCTGCTTGCGCACCAATGGACATGTTTTTGTGTACGATCCCGATGCCCCCTTCACGCGCCATACTGATAGCAAGAGATTTTTCGGTAACGGTATCCATAGCTGCCGAAACCATAGGGATATTGAGCCTAATATCTGTAGTGAGATTGGTGGAGATATCCACCTCTCTGGGAAGTACTGCAGATGCAGCCGGTACGAGTAGCACATCATCAAATGTAAGTGCCTGCGGGATATCTTTTTGGGTAGATAAATTATTTGATTCCATCTGCAAAAATAACACAATTGGAGAATTATTTAAGTTCATGGGGATAATTATTGCTATTGAGTGGATTTCTTATCGGGTGTATTTAGTTATCGTACTAAGACAATCAGAGTGAATGCCTTGCTAATCACCTCGTAGTCAGTGGAGTATGGCACTAAATCAATAGCCCGAAGTGATAAGCAAATCCAGATTGGTATAGTTGATATGAAATCGACGACTGAGATAGACATTGGTCAGGCATCCCTTGTAGGTATAAACTCCATGACGAAGTCCTAGATTATTGAATAACAAACTTTTGATGCCTATCGTATCTCCTGCATGGATAAGAATGGGAGCCAAAATATTGCTGATAGCCATAGAAGCGGTACGCGACACCCGTGAGGCTATATTGGGCACACAATAATGGGTTACACCGTGCTTGACAAAAGTAGGATGCTCATGTGTAGTCAGTTCGGAGGTTTCGATGCAGCCACCCTGGTCTATACTGACATCGATGATCACCGATCCCTCTTGCATCAATCGGACTTGGTCCTCTGTAATGACCATAGGTGCTCGACCTGATTTGGAGTGTATTGCTCCGATGACGGCATCCGCATTCTTGAGTTGGTGATTGATGACATCAGGGTCCAAAGACGAAGTATAAATATGTCTGCCCAAAACACTTTGCAAACGCATCAATTTATAGATATTATTATCAAAAATGCGCAGTTGAGCACCCATACCGAGGGCTGTTCTGGAGGCAAATTCTGCCACGACACCGGCTCCCAGTATGACGACTTTTGCCGGAGGTACACCGGAGATGCCTCCTAAAAGTATGCCAGGACCTCCATTGATATTGCTGAGTAGCTCTGCAGCTACCATCATTGCACTGATCCCGGCCATCTCACTCAAGATACGCACAATAGGATAGGAGCCACCGTCATCCTGCATATACTCCATAGCTACAGCCGTGACACGTTTTTCGAGCAGTTTTTCTATATAGGCCTGCGTGATGATCGGCATCTGCAGAGGACTGATCAAAATTTGATTCGGTTGTAATAGATCGGCTTCATCAATACTCGGAGGTACGACTTTTAAAAGTACTTTTGACTTGAATACCTGCTCTTTGCTCTTGGATATTTCCGCTCCGGATTCGGCGTATTGGTGATCCGAATAATTGGAGCGCAATCCGGCTCCGGACTCAATGATCACCTGATGTCCATGCTGAATAATCTGACGCACAGCCGCCGGTGTGAGTGCTATACGATACTCTCTTAGTGCAGATTCTTTGGGCAGTCCGATAGTGAGCCTCCGTCCCTTAGGCTTCACCTCCAGTCGCTCGGTCTGCGTCTGCATACTGGCTGCAGCCAAGATCTCTTCAACGCCTTTTTTTCTACTATCTTTCCCCATAGTCTTCTGATTAAGTGTTGCACATTCGTTTAAAGTCCATCAATCTACGAAAATTATCAGACAGGTCTATATGTATATACAAATATTCGTCCAAAAAAGGAAAAATAAGTTCAGGCCATTCGACAAGTAACCAATCCGCAGAAGTAAGTATATCCTCTATACCGATCTGTACCAAATCTTCATGCGTTTCGAGCCGATACAAGTCGAGATGATAAATTACTTTTTTTTGTCCCTGTGCCAGAAAAAAATAACTATTCACGATGCTATACGTCGGGCTTTGTACAGTATCCTTTACTCCCAAATGAGCACAAAATGCTTTGACAAAGCTTGTCTTGCCCACGCCTAAGTCTCCTTCCAGACAAATCACTTTCTCCGAGTTGATTTCCTCCATAATACGAGGCATAATCCTGGACCAGTCCGCCTCGTTTTCTACGATCAATTCCATAGTCCAAAGATAGTATATTCCTCTTAGATTTTTGCGCATATACAGCCATCCGGGATTGAGCAATCGAGACAGACTGTACTTCGAGAAACGGAGCGCTTTGCTGTTAGATAGTCAATAAACAAAATAAATATATATAACATATTGATTATATGCGCTTTATACTGAGTATTATCTTGTGCTTTCTCCAATTATTTTCATATCTTTGCATCCTAATTTTTAGAAAATAAAAAATCGAATGGCAGATCAAAAAAACAGCTACAGTGCAGATAATATTCAGGCACTAGAGGGCCTAGAAGCTGTAAGAAAACGTCCGGGAATGTATATAGGCAGTACCGATACCAAAGGACTGCATCATCTGGTCTGGGAAGTTGTCGATAATTCTATCGACGAACACCTCGCAGGGCACTGTAGTAAGATCGATGTAATCATCCACCCGGACAACTCGATATCTGTAACCGATGACGGCCGTGGCATCCCGACCGGATATCACGAAAAGCTCAAAAAATCTGCTCTGGAAGTAGTGATGACTGTCCTACATGCAGGCGGAAAATTTGATAAAGATACGTACAAAGTATCGGGAGGATTGCACGGAGTAGGGGTAAGTTGTGTCAATGGATTGTCAGAACATTTGCGAGCAGAAGTACATCGAGATGGAAAAATATTCGTCCAAGAATACTCAGAAGGAAAACCTACTACTGAAGTAGAAGTCATCGGGTCCACCGACAAAACAGGTACCATCATCACATATAGACCTGATCATACCATTTTTGAAGACCTGGAATACAATTTCAGCACTTTGGCCACTCGATTAAAAGAATTATCCTTTCTGAACAGCGGCCTCTATCTGACACTGACGGACGAACGCCAAAAGAATGACGATGGATCTTTTCGGACAGAAACATTTTTCAGCGAAGGAGGCATCAAAGAATATGTCCTCTATCTGGATGAAGCTCGTCAAGAACTCATCGAAGAACCGATATATATCAAAGGCAAAAAAGATGATGTCGAGGTCGAGATCGGAATGCACTACAATACGGGATACAAAGAACATATCCACTCTTTCGTCAATAACATCAATACACACGAGGGGGGGACACATGTCAATGGTTTTCGCAGAGCCATCACGCGAGAATTTAAAAAATACGGCAAAGAAAACGGCTTCTTCAAGAAAATCAAATTTGAGATATCAGGAGAGGACTTTAGAGAAGGTCTTACCGCAGTAGTTTCTGTCAAGGTCCAAGAGCCACAGTTCAAAGGACAGACCAAGGGCGAACTCGGCAATTCAGAAGTTACTGCTATCGTCTCGCAACTGGTAGGAGATAAACTCAAGAGCTTTTTGGAGGAAAATCCCAAACTCGCCAAGCGTATAATGGAAAAAGTTGTCCTTGCAGCTACTGCACGCTATGCCGCTCGCCAAGCCCGTGAAAAAGTTCAACGCAAAAACGTCCTTTCCAGTGGCGGATTGCCCGGAAAACTCTCAGATTGCTCATCCAAAGATCCCGAAGCATCCGAAATATTTTTGGTAGAGGGAGATTCTGCAGGTGGTACAGCCAAGCAGGGGAGAGACAGAGTATTCCAAGCCATCCTCCCGCTTAGGGGCAAAATCCTAAACGTCGAAAAAGCGCAAGAGTATCGCATTTATGAAAATGAAGAGATAAAAAATCTCTTCAAAGCCCTAGGAGTATTTATCGAAGAAAAGGACGGAGAGCGCGTGCTCAATCTGGACAAACTACGCTACCACAAAATCGTCATTATGTGTGATGCCGATGTGGATGGATCTCACATCGTGACCTTGATCCTCACGTTTCTCTTTAGATATATGTATCCACTCATAGAAGCAGGATATGTTTATATCGCAGCACCGCCACTCTACCAAGTAAAGAAGGGCAAAAAATTTCAATATTGTTGGGATGAAGAAGAGCGCAAAGCCGCCATCGAAGCTTTTAGCAAAGGTGGTTCGGAATCATCCATCAAAATACAACGATATAAGGGTTTGGGAGAGATGAATGCCGAACAACTTTGGGAAACTACCATGGATCCGGATACCCGCATCCTAAAACAAGTTACTATCAACGATACCATAGAAAGCGATCGCATCTTCTCCATGCTGATGGGTGATGAAGTACCTCCGCGAAGAGCTTTCATCGAGTCACATGCCCAATATGCCAATGTAGATGTTTAATAAACACTCCGGATATAGTTCATTCGGTTTTAGCAATCCTGATTTCATCCAGCAACAAGCTATCGCTGCTTTGATGTGTATAAATATATGCCCTCAATACAGTGTGATCCGTAGTAAGCCTAGCTATAACATAGCCCGATGATCCTCTGTGCTCTACATGGATATCTTTGATCGGATGATCTCTAAAAAAACTGTCCAATACTCCGGCTGCGTCTTGACGAGCATAATTCGCTTCTTGATCAAAGATACAAATATCCAAATCTGAACGAACAAATGCCAAAATCCCCTCGACATTAGCCTCTCCTAAAGCCTTGATGATCAGATCTGTCGATTGAGCCTGTACAGCAAACGAAAAAACAAATACGGTGACTACTGATATACCTGATCTTAAGTTCTTCATAATAATGCTTATTTTTGTATGCATAAATACTGACAAACACCAAAATCATCTATACGTGCCCTAAAAAACGCTGTATTTCCAAAAAATATTCTATGACCGATACTTCTAAAACCAATTTGGCCAATAATAAACATTTTGCACTCATCATTTTAGATGGTTGGGGGATTGGTCGGCAACCGGAAGCTGATGCAATCTTTCAAGCGGATACGCCTTTTTTTGACCAATTGATCAAAGAACACCCCCATAATACTCTCGTCACTTATGGTCAGGCTGTAGGGCTGCCGGAAGGGCAGATGGGCAACTCAGAAGTAGGACACCTAAATATCGGAGCAGGCAGAGTGGTATATCAAGAATTACTCAAAATCAATCGATCGATTGAAGAAGGTAGTTTTTTTCAGAACAAAACCCTCTTGGATGCCATACACTATGCTGAAACCCAAGACAAAGATATCCACTTGATCGGTCTGGTATCTGATGGTGGTGTACATAGTCATATACGTCATCTAAAGGCATTGATCGACTTGATCAAACTATCCGAAATCCGCGCATATATCCATGCCTTTACAGACGGCAGAGATGTGGACCCACATAGTTCTACCACCTTCTTGAGAGATATTTTGGATTATACAAAAAATACCCGAGTAGAGTTAGCATCTGTCATCGGGAGGTACTATGCCATGGATCGCGACAAACGCTGGAAGCGAACAAAAAAAGCCTATGAACTTTTGCTCCATGCTCAAGGCAAAAAAACCACAGATGTGCTTAAAACCATCCAATCCTATTATGACCGAGGCATTACAGACGAATTTTTAGAGGCCATATCCCTACGCTACAGTGACGGAGAGGCTGTAGCCAAAATCAAACAAGGTGATGTAGTTATTTTTTTTAATATCAGAACCGATCGTCCCAGACAGTTGACTGAAGTACTGACCCAATATGCAGTACCTGACTTTGGCTTAAAGCCAATGAATCTGTACTTTTTAAGTATGACGCCTTATGATGATCATTATAAAAATGTGTACTGCATCTTTAATAAAGAAAAACTCCAAAATACAATTGGTCAAATCCTAGAGCAAAATAACCGCACCCAACTAAGAATAGCAGAAACCGAAAAATATGCCCATGTCACTTACTTTCTCAATGGTGGTAGAGAAGAAAAATTTGTTGGAGAATTACGGAGCATGATACCCAGCCCAAAAGTCGCTACTTATGATCTAAAGCCCGAAATGAGCGCTGAGGAAGTAACTCGCCGAGCTATAGAAGTAGTAGATGATTCGCACCCTCACTTTATTTGCCTCAACTATGCCAATACGGACATGGTTGGTCATACAGGAGTGTTTCAGGCGGCGATGCAAGCTGCCGAAACAGTAGATTCCTGTCTAGCTCGACTCGTACCTAAGCTACTCCAATCCGATTACGAAATGCTCATTATAGCAGATCATGGAAACTCCGATCTGATGATCCATCCTGACGGAAGTCCACATACTGCACATACTAAAAACCCGGTCCCTATCATTTTTGTGAGTGCCCAAGACCAAGAGTACAAGATAAATTGCGGTACGTTATCCGACATCGCCCCAACTATATTGAGCCGAATGGATATTGTCCCTCCTAAAGAAATGACCGGACAAATATTAATCCAAAAAAAATAACTGATGCGCTACTCCATTTATTTATTTGTGTTTATTATCGGTCTTTTTGCTTGTACTGAAAACAAAGAGCAAAAAACATTAACCGTTGATCAGCAAGAGCCTTATTTTGATATAGATAAGTATATGACCGAATACCTCCTCCATATGGACTCCGCACGTCACGTTTTAAAAACCATCACGCTGAATGACACTTCAGAAGCCATAAATATCGAAAAATATTTTATCGAAAATGACCTCAATATTTTCAGAACAAGAAATATTTCCAAACCAAAATTTAGAGGGAAATACGATATCATCCGGACACCCATAGACACGAGGTATGTCCGAACGGACTACAAAGCCAATGACCCAAAACTAAAAATAAGGACATTCTCTATCATCCGAGACCACCAAAACCAATTACAGTCTATCCAAATCATCGAAATGAAAAACTCCGCCATCGCAGAAACTAATAATCTACTGGTATTTACTCCGCAACAAGGCTACCGCATCACACTTTGCGACACGATGAAAGCTCTAGGCAAGAAATGTAAAACAATAGAAGTGCGGTATATAAAATACAAAAAATAAGGCAGATATAGCTCATAAGTACATCATATAAAATTGAATAAAATATGATTTTGGCTTATTTGCACTTTGCCGGGACTTAAACTACACGCTCCGGATGGCTATAAATATTGAACCGTTTGTCTGACAAAAACCCGATGAGCGTCATACCACAATCCAGGGCCAATTCTACACCCAAACTCGATGGGGGACCGACAGATACGACTATGGGAGCACCGGCCATCCATGATTTTTGGACCAATTCGAAACTCGCCCTTCCACTCAATAAGATGCCATAGCTTTTTAATGGAATCAGTCCACCCTCTAGAGCAGCACCAATCAGTTTGTCCAGAGCATTATGACGTCCGATGTCCTCATATACCTTCAGGATTTGGCCACTATCATCAAAAAGTCCGGCTGCGTGTACCCCTCCTGTCCTATGAAATAATTTTTGCATTTTTCTAAGCTCCTCCGGCATGCGCAACAGAGACATTTGTGTTATTTGGGGGGAGTTCTTAGGATAGGTATAGCAACTATGTTTGAACACTTCATCAATAGATGCTTTGCCGCAAATACCACAACTGGTCCGAGCTACAAATTCAAAATTGGTAGTATCAGCCTTTAGATCCTTAAAGCATTTAGTACTTAGATGCACTATGATATTTTGCCCGTTCGTACTGTCCGTATCTCCGACTCGGATATCCAGAATATCTTCTTTACGATGGATGATTTCTTCAGACCACAAAAGACCTTTGACGAGTTCAAAATCTTGACCCGGAGTACACATGGTTACTAAGTAGGGTTTTTGGACAACTTGACCATCCAATACAGACTGAAAAGTAATGCTGAGTGGCGCTTCTACAGCAATTTGGTCAGTGATTACTGACCGAGTCTCAGACTGTCGGACGGTCTCTATTTTTATATGTTTAGTAGCTTTATCAAGTGTGTGTTGCTTTTTCATCAAGGTAAGATAAAGCTTTTTTTTGATTATTGTTTTTTACTGACCGATTATTCTTCTACCTCAATCCGCCCCCGGTTTATCCCCTTTGGAGGGGGCTAGTGGGAGGACTACCCTTTGATGGGGTTAGGGCAGGACTCTGTTTGCCTCCCGTTGCGGTCATAACCGTCTCCGAATGATGAGACTGCTTCGTCGTACCTCCTCGCAGAGACGGTGTCCCCCTTTGGAGGGGGCTAGTGGGAGGACACTACTCCGCCTTTGTGTCCTTTGCGGATGAAACCGTCTTCGAATGATGAGACTGCTTCGTCGTCCCTCCTCGCAGTGACGGGGTAATGTGCCTCCTCGCAGTGACTCTCTAACGCGCTAATGTGCCAA